>CAZPOZ010000012.1:0-16484 GCA_964588235.1 uncultured Planctomycetales bacterium | reverse complement strand
CAAGCGCCGGATCGGCCCCGACGGCGCGGCCCTGTTCGTAGCCACGCCGCAGCGCACGCGCAGCAACGACACCGAGTACGACTACCGGCCGAACAGCGACCTGTGGTACCTGACCGGCTTCGAGGAGCCGGGCAGCGCGCTCCTGCTGCTGCCGGGGCACGAGAAGACGCCCGTCGTGGTGTTCGTGCGCAAGCGCGACCGCGAGCGCGAGATCTGGGACGGGTTCCGGGTGGGCGTGGACGACGCGGCACGGACCCTGGGAGCCGACGCCGCCTACCCGATCGACGAGCTGTTCGAGAAGCTCCCGGGCCTGCTCGAGGGCCGCTCGCGCCTGGTCTACTCGCTGGGCCTGTGCCACGAGACCGACCGGCAGGTGGTCACCGTGCTCAACCGCGTGCGCCACCTGGCGCGGCGCGGCAAGCAGGCGCCGCGGGCGATCTACGACCCGATCGACTTCCTGCACGAGATGCGGCTGGTGAAGACGCCCGAGGAGATCGAGCTCCTGCGCGCGGCCTGTCGCGTGAGCGCGGAGGGCCACGTGCGCGCCATGCGCCGCACGCGGCCGGGCGTGCGCGAGGTCGAGCTGCAGGCCGAGCTCGAGTACGTCTTCCGGCTCAACGGCGCCAAGGCGCCGGGCTACACCACGATCGTGGGCGGCGGCCGGAACGCCTGCGTGCTGCACTACGTCGAGAACCGCGACGTGCTCGCCGACGGCGACCTCGTGCTCGTGGACGCCGGGGCGGAGGTGGGCTGGTACACGGGCGACATCACGCGCACCTGGCCGGTGAACGGGCGCTTCAGCGGCTACCAGCGCGAGATCTACGACCTCGTGCTGCGCGCCCAGATGGACGTGATCCGCCTCGTGCGCCCCGGCCTGGAGTGGCACCGGCTGCACGAGCAGGCCGTGCGCACGCTCACCGAGGGCCTGGTGGACCTGGGCGTGATCGAGGGCCCCGTGGAGAAGGCCATCGAGCAGAAGTCGTTCCGCACCTTCTTCATGCACGGCACCGGCCACTGGCTCGGGATCGACGTGCACGACGTCGGGGCCTACGCCCGCCCGGGGGAGACGGGGCGCCCGCTGGAGCCCGGCATGGTCTTCACCGTCGAGCCCGGGCTCTACTTCCACGGCGACGATCCGCTCGTGCCCGAGCGCTACCGCGGCATCGGCGTGCGCATCGAGGACGACGTCCTGGTGACCCCCGACGGCTGCGAGGTGCTCACGCGCATGGTGCCCAAGGAGCCCGAGGAGCTCGAGGCCATCGTGGGCAAGGACGTGGGCCGGCCGTGACGGGGCGGGCCCGCGGGGCTCAGGGGCCCCCGGGGATTCAGGGGCTCTTGTGCGCGGCCTCGAGCCGGTCCGCGTAGGGGCGAACGGTCTCCACGTCGGCGGCCATCTTGGGATCCACCTTGTCGGCCGGGAGCTTGAGCGCGAAGCGCAGGGCCATCATCCGCCCGGCCAGCACGCTCCACTCGGGCACCGAGAGCCCTTCCGCGACGAGCACGCCGGTCATCTCGCTCGGCTTGCCGCTCACCGCCTTCACCTTGGGGTAGACGGCCAGGTAGCGCTCGACGTCGTCGCCGGTGAGCGGGCGCTCGCCCAGCGCCTTGGCCTTGCGCGCGGTCTCGACCAGGTCGCCGCCCATGCGCGCGGCCGTCTCCTTCATCGTCTGCTCGAGCGTGGCCTTGAGCGCGTCGGGGTTGGCGCCCGCGCCCTGGAGCGCCCCGGCCAGCTCGGCGGGCGTGAGGGCCTTGCCCCCCTTCCCGCCCTGCTCGCCTGATCCGTAGGGCGTGGCGGGCGAGTCGCCGCAACCCGGCGAGGCCAGGGCGAGCCCGAGGGCGAGGACCAGGGCGGACGGGCGCGTCATGGGGGGGCTCCGGGGAAGGCCCCAGCATGGGGGCGGGCGCGGGGGTGCGCAAGGGTCCACCCCCCGGGGCCCTCCCGCGCGCCCCGACCCCTTGGAGCCGGGCGCTTGCGCCCGGGAGTCCCGCTGGGGATGCTCCGATCATGCCCTTCCTCCCCGCGCTCCGCCTCCGGCGCCCGCCCCGCGTCCGGCCGCTCCACGGGGTCGGCCTGCCCCTGCTCGCCCTGCTGCTGCTCTCGGCCCTGCCCGGAGGCTGCGGGCGGAGCGCCCCGGGCGACCCGCTCGAGCGCATCCGCGCGCGCGGCCGGCTGATCGTGGCCACCGAGGCCGAGTTCAAGCCCTTCGAGCACGTGACCGCCACGGGCGAGATCGTGGGCTTCGACGTGGACCTCGCGCGGGCCGTCGCCGCCGACCTCGGCGTGGCCCTCGAGCTGCGCAACGTGCGCTTCGAGTCGATCATCGACGAGCTGATCGCGGGCAAGGCCGACCTGATCGCCAGCGGCATGACCGTCACCCCCGAGCGCGCGCGCAGCGTGCTCTTCAGCGAGCCGTACTTCTTCACGAAGACCTGCCTGCTGGTGAACGCGCGCCTGCGCGAGGAGGTGCGCTCGGTGTCCGACCTGGACCGCGAGGGGCGCACGATCGCCGTCAAGGAGAGCACCACCGGCGCGGCCACGGCCGCGCAGCGCTGCCCCCGCGCGCGGCTGATCTCGCACAAGACCGAGAACGCCGCGGCGCTGGACGTGGCCGAGGGGCGGGCCGACGCCTTCCTCTACGACCTCTCCAGCGTGCGCGAGCACCAGCGCCAGCACCCCCAGACGACCTTCCTGCTCGAGGAGGCCGTGACCTTCGAGCCCTACGCCCTGGGCGTGCATCCCGAGGAGCCGGCCCTCAAGGCGCGCGTGGACGCCGTGCTGCGCGCGCTGCGCGCTGACGGGCGCCTCGAGGCGATCTTCCGCGCGCACGGGCCCGAGGGCTCGCTGGAGGCGCGGTGAGCGCGCTCGTCGCCCCCCGCCGCCCGCTCCTGAGGCTCGGCGTGACCCTGGCCGTGCTGGCGCTGCTGGGGGCCTTCCTGCTCTCCGCCCCCCGCTACCGCTACGAGTGGGGGCGCATCTGGGGCGAGGAGGGCGCCGCCGCCTACCTGCTCGGGGGCCTCTGGACCACCGCCTGGGTCTCGGCGCTGGCGCTGGTGCTGGGGCTGCTGCTCGGCCTCCTGGGCGGTCTGGCGCGCCTGTCGCGCAGCGCCGTGCTGCAGCAATTGGGCGTGCTCTACGTCGAGATCGTGCGCGGCACGCCGTTCCTGATCCAGGTGATCGTGGCCTGGTTCTGCTTCGCCCCCGCCCTGCGCGAGGCGTCGCTGGCGGTGGGGCTGCCGGCCGCGGCCGCCGGCCTGTTCGACGACCGCGTCTTCGTGGGCGTCGTGGCGCTGGGCGTGTGCTCGGGCGCCTACGTGACCGAGATCGTGCGCGCCGCGGTCGAGTCCGTGGACCGCGGGCAGACGGAAGCGGCCCTCTCGCAGGGCATGACCTACGCCCAGGCGCTGCGGCACGTGCTGCTGCCCCAGGCGCTCCGGCGCATGCTGCCGCCGCTGGCCGGCGAGCTGGTCACGCTGGTGAAGGACTCCTCGATCCTCTCCTTCCTGGCCGTCAGCGAGCTCGCCAAGCGCGGCAGCGAGATGCAGTCGCGCACCTACAAGACCTTCGAGATCCTGCTGCCGGTGGCCGTGCTCTACCTCGCGCTCACCTTCCCCCTCTCGCGTCTGGCGCGCCGGCTCGAGCTGCGCCTGAGGACCTGAGCCGTGCCGCGCGCCGACGCGGGGCCCGACCTCGTGTTCTACGACGGCGCCTGCGGCCTGTGCCACGCCTCGGTGCGGTTCGCCCTGCGGCACGACGCCGACGGCAGCCGCCTGCGCTTCGCGCCCCTGGGGGGGGCTGCCTGGCGCGCGGCGGCGGCCGGGGAGGCCCCGCCCTCCGGGACCGTCGTCGTCGTGGCGGCCGACGGCAGGACCTTCGTCCGCTCGGCGGCCGTGGCGCGGCTGCTCGAGCGCCTGGGCGGGGGCTGGGCCGCGCTGGCCGCGCTGCTCGGGGCGGTCCCCGCGCCGCTGCGAGACGCCGCCTACGACGTCGTGGCGCGCCTGCGCCGCAGGCTGCGGCCGCCCCCCGCGGACGCCTGCCCGACCCCCGCGCCCCGCCTGCGCGCGCGCCTCGATCTGCGCCCCTGAGCCTCCCGGGGGCTGCTCCGTGGGTAGGCTGCGGGGCCTCGGCGACGCAGGAGGGCGGCATGCGCAGGTTCGCGGTCCTGTTCGGGGCCTTGCTGCTCGCCTGGTGCGGCCTGGGGGCCGCCGGGCTGCTGCCCGCTCCCTGGGACCTCGTGGAGCGGCGCAACCGGGGGGGCGGCGGCGGAGCCGACGCCGAGGGCGAGGCCGTCTCGGGCGCGGGCGCGGGAGGCGTCTCCCTCGTCGGGCGCGAGGGCGGCCCGCGCCGCGGCGCCGCCGACGAGGGCGCGCGGGCGGGGGACCCGCCCCCCGTCCCCAGCGAGGTGCGCGGCAGCGCGCCCAAGGGCGCCGTCGTGCGCGGCCGCGTGCGGCTGGGGGCCGCCGACGGGCCCGGGCCGCCCGCCGCGGGCGCGCGCGTCACGCTCGGCAGGCCCAACCCCGTGACCTCCTACCTGCGGGCCTCCCCCGAGGGGCGTTGGGACGTGCTCGAGGCCCGCGCCGACGCGCAGGGGCGCTTCGCCTTCCTCGACGTGCGCCCCGCCAAGGGCTACGCCGTGCGCGCCTTCGGTCCGGCGGGGGGGACCGTGAGCGCCCCGCGCAGCGACCTGGGGGAGCGGCAGGTGCTCGACCTCGGCGACCTCGTGCTGCCCCTGCGCGCGGGCGGCCTCGCCGGCCGCGTCGTGGACGGCGAGGGGCAGGGCGTGGCCGGCGCGCGCATCGCCGTCACCTGGCAGGTCGAGTCGATCCTGGGCATGGTGCTGGCCGATCCGGACACGCTGCCGGAGCTCGAGGCCGAGACGCGCTCGGCCGAGGACGGCAGCTTCCTGCTCGAGGGGCTGGAGCCCGGTCCGAAGACCGTCGTGGTCGTGGCCGCGGGGCGCGGGGGCAAGGTGCTGGCCGGGCCGCGCGTGGAGCCCGGCCAGCGCACGCGCCTCGCCGACGTGCGGCTGTCCGGGACGGGCGTCGTGGCCGGGCGGGTCGAGTGGGACGACGGGCGGCCCGTGCCCGGGGCCCGCGTGTTCGCCGGCGAGCCCAAGCCCGGCAAGCCGACGCTCCACACGGTCGTGACGGGGCCCGACGGCGCCTTCCGCCTCGAGCACCTGGACGGGGAGGAGGCGCGCCTGGGCGTGTTCGTGCCCGGCATCCCCGTCGATCCGAGCGAGGACGTGGCGATGGGCCGGACCGACGTGGTCCTGCGCCTGCCGGCGGCCGGCAGCCTCGGGGGCCGGGTCGTGCGCAAGGCCGACGGCCGGCCCGTGGAGCGCTTCGGCGTGCGCCTGGAGCCGGCCCAGCCCGAGGGCTGGATGGCCCGGGCCGTGCGCGCGCTGATCGACGGCGCGCTCGGACCGCAGGGCTTCGTCGCTCCCGAGGGCCGCTTCCGCCTGCCCGTGGTGGCGCACGGGACGTGGCGGCTGGTCGTGAGCGCGCCGGGCTACCCCGAGGCCCGCAGCGAGGCGATCGAGGTGCGGGCCGGCGCCGAAGCCGACGCGGGCGTGATCGCCCTGGCCGAGGGGCACGCCCTGGCCGGCTCGATCCTGCGGGCCGGCGACGGCGCGCCCATGCCCGACGTGCGCCTGTGGACGCTCAGCGTGCGCTCGTCGGCGGGCGAGGAGGGCGAGGGCTGGGATCCGAGCGAGATCGAGGCGGACGGCCGGACCGACGCCGACGGGCGCTTCGAGCTGCCGCCGCTGACGCCCGGCGTCTACGTCCTGCGTCTCCAACACCGCTTCCTCCAAGGCGACCGCGTCGAGCGGGTGGACCTCACGCGCGGGTCCGTGTCCGACTTCGTCTGGAGGGTCCCGCCGGCCGGGGCGCTGAAGGTGCGCCTGGTGGACGGGGCCGGCAGGCCCGTCGCCGGCGAGCGCGCGATCGTGGCCTGCGCCGCCGGGGGCGGACGCCTGGCCGACGCGAGCGACGAGCAGGGCGAGCTGTCCTGGTCGGGGCTGCCGCCGGGACCCTGCCTCGTGCGCTGGTGGTCGGCGCGGGAGTCGGCCCGGCTGCTGGCCTGCTTCGAGGGCGCCGAGGAGCTGCGTCGCCAGGCCTACGAGGCGCTGCGGGCCGACGGGGGCGAGCAGCAGGTGGTCGCAGGCGAGGAGCGCGAGGTCGTCGCGCGGGTGGGCGCGCGCGTGAACGTCACCTTCCGGGCGGCGGCCGCCCGGGAGCCGGCCGTGGGCGAGGTCGGGCTCGAGTACGCGCAGGCCTACCTGTGGCGTTGGTTCCGTCTGGACGCCGCGGGCGAGGCCCAGGCGCAGGTCGAGCCGGGGACCTACGTCGTGCGCCTGTTCCTGCGCCAGGGCGACGGCTGGGAGGTCCAGGGGGAGGAGCAGCAGGTGACGATCCCCGACGTGCCGAGCCACCTGGTCGAGGTCGGGCGCTGACGCGCCCGGGACGGCCCCCCCCGGCCGCCGGGAGCCTCGTGCTTCCCGGTGGGGCTCCCTCCCGCGTATTCGAGGGGTGATGGACGCCGGCTTCGAGGCTCTCTACGCGCGGCTCGGCCCGCAGCTGCACGCCTACGCGGCGCGGCTCACGGGCGACGCCGGCGCCGCCGACGAGATCTGCCAGGAGGTCTTCGTCCGCTACCTGCGCCACGAGCGCGAGCTGGCCGGCCGCAACGGCCACGTCGCCCCCTGGCTGTTCCGCGTGGCCACGAACCTGGGCGTGGACCGCCTGCGCCGCCTCACCCGCGGCCCCGGCGCGGCCCTCTCCTTGGCCGCGCCCGACGCGCTGGCCGCCGCCGAGGCCGCCGCCCCGCCCGACGCGGGCCTCTCCGAGCGCGTGCGCCTGGCCGTGGGCCGGCTGCCGCCCGATCTGCGCGCGGCCTTCCTGCTGCGCGCCCACCACGGGCTCACCTTCCCCCAGATCGCCGCCGTGCTCGACGTCAGCGAGCGCGCCGCGAAGGACCGCTACCGCCGCGCGCGCGAGTCGCTCTCGGCCGCCCTGGCGCCCTACGTCCCGGAGGACGAACGATGACCGCCCCCCTGTCCTGCGACGACGTCCGCCGGCGCCTGCCCGACTGGCTCGACGGCAGCGGGGAGGAGGGCCCCGAGGCGGGCGCGGCCCTCGAAGCCCACGTGGCCGCCTGCCCCGCCTGCGAGCGGGCCCGCGCGCGCCAGGCAGCCCTGCTCGGCTCGCTGAGCGCCCCCTGGGCCGTCTCCCCGCCCCCGGCCGACCTCGTGGAGCGCGCGCGACGCCTGGCCGCCGCGCCGGCGCGCGCCGCGCCCGCCTCCCCGCGCGCGCTCGGGCGCCACGCGCTGGCGCGGCACGCCCTGACCTTCGTCGCGGGCGTGCTCGTGGGCGCCCTGCTGCTGCGCCCGGTGGCGCCCGCTCCGCCCGACGCCCCGGGCGTCCCCGCGGCCGGGCCCGCGCCCATCCCGCCGCCGGCGGAGGCGGACGTCGCCCCGGGGCCGGTCACCAGGCCCGAGCCGTATCCGTCGTCCGGTCCCCTGTTCGCCCCCCGTCGCCTGCGTTGAAGGAGCCCCCATGCGCCCGACCCCCGTCCCGCCGCCCGCCTCGCGGCTCGTCCCGCTGCTCGCCCTGATCCTGTGCCTGCCCCTCACCCTCGCGGCCGACGAGCCGGCCGGGCCGGGGTCGCTGCTCGAGCGCCTCTCCTCCGAGACCGCCGCCCTCGTGGCCCACGCGGACGCCCGCGTCGCCCGGCTGACGGGCGCGGGCGGGACGTGGCACGGCGTGCTCGCCGGCACGCCGCCCCGCTTCGTCGTCGCCCTGGGGGGGCCGTCGCCCGAGGGGGGGCTGCCCGAGCGGGGGACCCTCACCCTGGCCGACGGTTCGGTGCGCGAGGCCACGCGGGCCGACGCCGACGCCGAGCTGGGCTTGGCGGTCTACGAGGTGAGCGGCGCCGCCCCGCCGGGGTTCGCCCTGGCCACGGGGACCCCTCTCCGCCGTGGCTCCCTGGCCGTGGTCGCGGGCGGCGAGCCCGCGCTGCGGGGGATCGAGCGCGAGCCGGCGGCGCTGGAAGATCTGAGCCTGGGCGCCGCCGCTCCCGGCGCCCCGGCGCTGGCCCCCTCCGGCGCCCTCCTCGGCCTGCGGGCCGGGTCCCCTCTGGGGTGCGTGGCCTGCCACGTCGTCGACGCCGACGTGGAGGGCGCGCAGGTGCTGCGCTGGGACCTGCCCGGCAGCCGCGCCCTCCTGGGCAACGTGGGGGAGTGGCGCAGCCGCTCGCCCCACCTGGTCTACCTGCTCGGAGCGCAGGCCCAGCGCGCCCACGCGGACGGGCTCACGCGGTGGCTGAGCGACCAGGGCCACGGGCTGACGAACGGCCACGAGCGCTTCCAGGCCGCCCAGGCGGCCGCCCCGGAGGCGCCGGGGGGCTGGGTGCCCGCGGGCGTGATCGAGCGGGCGCTGGCCGACCTGAGCGCCAAGGGCGCCTTCGCGCGCCCCTACCTGGGCGTCGTGATCGACGGCCCCCCGCTCCCGTTGGGCCAGGCCGCGACCGAGACCTGGCTGCTCGCCGTGCGCCAGGAGCTGACCCGGGTCCGCGCGCCGGGGGAGGGCTCCTGGGGCCAGCCCGCCCGGCCGGTCGGGCCCTCCCTCGCGCGCGAGGCCGGCGTCCGGCTCTCCGGCGTGCTGCCCGACTCGCCGGCCGCCAAGGCGGGCCTCGAGAAGGGCCTGCGCATCGTCGAGCTCGACGGCCGGCCCGTCGGCGACGCGGCGGGCTTCGCCCGCGCGCTCGCGCGTCGCCGCCCCGGGGAGACGGTGCGGCTCTCCGTGGACGGCTGGGCGGGCCCCGCCGAGG
Source organism: uncultured Planctomycetales bacterium (assembly GCA_964588235.1). Lineage (GTDB taxonomy): Bacteria > Planctomycetota > PLA2 > PLA2 > JAEUHO01 > CAZPOZ01. The sequence goes on along the minus strand of CAZPOZ010000012.1, from coordinate 7,654 downwards.
TCGTGCTGGGCGACCGCGAGAAGGACGCCCGCGGCCTGGCGAGCGCCGACAGCGTGGGCCTGTCCGTGCAGCGGCTGACCCCCGAGCTGGCGCGGTTCCTGGGCCTGCCCGCCGAGGGCCAGGGCCTGGTCGTGCGCGAGGTGAAGGCGGGCTCTCCGGCCGCCGCCGCCGGCTTCCAGCGCGGCGACCTGATCGTGGACGGCGGGGGCGGGCCCATCCGCGACGAGGGTGAGCTGGACGCCGTGCTGGGCGCCGCGAAGGAGTCGGCGCTGCTGGGCGTCCAGCGCGGGGCCGAGCGCCTGGCCCTGGCCCTGACCCTGCCGCCGTCGGGGGTGGGCCGCAACGCCCGCTGACGCCCGACCTCACATGAAGTTCGGCGAGTGCAGGTCGGAGAGCGTCTGCGCCTGCTCGGGCGTGAAGCCCGCGCTCTCCAGCCGCTTGACGCGGTTGAGGTGCATCACCTGGAGCAGGTCGCGGAAGGCCTCGTGGCCGGCGGCGATGCGCCGCGGGTCGGCCGAGCCGGCGGCGTAGACCGTGAGCGCGTCCTGGACGGGCGCGGGCACCCCGCCCACGTCGGCCAGCGTGGCCGCGCGCCGCCGCACCGCGGCCTCCAGGCGGGCGACCAGCGTCGGGTCGTGGGCCAACGCGTGCTTCACGTGCGCCATGCCGAAGTGCACGTGGCGCGTCTCGTCGGCCCGCGCCCGCGCGGCGATCACGCGCGTGGCCTCGTCGGGGGCGTGGTCCTCGACGTAGCGCAGGAGGTCGAGGAAGGTGCCCTCGCCCAGCACGGAGAGCAGGAACGCCGCCTCGGTGAAGTCCTCCAGCTCGAGCAGCGAGAGCAGCGAGCGCGAGGTGGTCACCGACGACACGCCCAGCCCCGCGCCGCCGGCGCGGGCGCGCTTCAAGAACACGTCGATGTGGCGGGCCTCGTCGGCCATCTGCGTGGCCAGGAACAGCGCCGTCTCGGCGTAGGCCGGGTGGATGCGCGGCACGAAGCGCGCCGGCACGTAGAGCGCCGAGAGCTCGTTCTCGGCCAGGAAGGTGAACAGCTGGCCCACGGCCCGTTCCAGGGTCGGATCGCCGCGCTCCACGAGGTCCCAGGGCACGTCGCGCCCCCCGTCCCACTGGGCCTGCACGGCCTGGTCGTAGAGCCGTGCCACGTCGGGCGGCGCCACCCGGTCGCGTTCGAGCAGCGTGAAGGGGTACGCCGGCCCGCCCGGCTCCACCTGCGCCCCGCGGGGCGCGAAGCCCGTCGCGGGGTCGGCGCGCGCCGGGAGCGGCACCGCCGCGAGCACCCGTTGCGCGTCGTAGCGCCCGGGCGCCTCGGCCAGGCGGAAGCCGTCCTCGGCCGGCTCGCGGGGGGCCCCGAGGCTCCCGCGGGCGATCAGGTGCCGGGCGCGGCCGTCGGGCAGGGCCTGCGCGCCCAGGTACGCGTGGCGCTCGGCCCGGCAGAAGGCGGGCAGGTCCTGCGCCACCTCCTCGGCCCCCGAGAGCACCGCGAGCACGCCGCCCGGGGCGAGCAGCCGCAGCGCCGGGCGCACGAGGGCCAGCAGGCCGCCGCCCAGGGGCAGGGCGCCCCCGTCGATGGCGGCGGCCGCCGCGCGGCCGCTCATGCGTGGAAGCCCGCGTCGAGCGCCGCCTCCAGGCTGGCGTAGCCCTCCTCCCGCGGCGGGAGCCACGCGCGCAGGCCCTCGAGCTCGAGCAGGCGGCGGTGCTCGGGCACCTCCCAGCGCATCGCGGACAGCGCGCGCGCGAACGCCTGGCAGCGGTCCGGAGCGAGGCCCGGACGCGCGTCGAACATGCAGTGGTCGAAGGGGGGCGTGGTCCACAGCACCCGGACCTTCGAGGGATCCACGCGGCCCGCGGCCTGCTCGGTCACCCAGACCAGGTCGCCCACGGTGCCCGCGTCGGCCCGGCCCTCGTGGAGCGCGCGCAGCACGTCGAGCTCGCTCGTGCCCGTGTCGCCGTGCTTGCCCAGGTCGGTGTCGAAGGGCACGAGGGTCAGGGCCTCCGGGGGCAGGCCCTGTTGCGACAGGAACCACAGCGGCAGGATGCGCGCCTGGGCGGAGTCCCGGCTGCCCACGGCCACCTTCCGGCCCCGGAGGTCGGCCAGTCCCCCGATGCGGGCGTCGACGCGCACCAGCACCTTCGAGCGGAAGTCGCGGTCCGTGTCGCGCATGCCCAGCGACGTGCTCCGCCCCTGGGTGCCGCGTCGCACCTGCACGTGGGCCAGGGGGGTGTTCCAGGCCACGTCGATCGCGCCCGCGAGCAACCGCTCGACCTGGCGCTCGTAGTTGCTGAACAGGGCGAAGTCCAGCGGCACGCCCTGGGCCAGGAAGTGGGCGCGGATGCCCTCCCAGATCGTGACCACCTTGGGGTCGTAGGCCACCGCTCCCAGCAGGATCGTCGCCGTCACGTGGGTCGCTCCCTCCGTCGTCGGTCAGAACAGGGGCAGCCCGGTGAGCGCCCGCCCCACGAACTCGTGCAGGTGGTCCACCGTGGGGGCCATGACCCATCCGGCCCGCGCGTCGCGGAACAGGCGCTCGACGCCCGAGGCGCGGCTGAACGCGGCGCCGCCGCAGGCCTTCATCGCCAGGTCGGTCACGTCCACGGCCGCCGTGAGCGCCGCGGCGCGGGCCTGCAGCACGAAGAGCGGGGTGACGTCGCTGGGGGCCGCCATGTGGGAGAGCGCCAGCCCGAGCAGGGCCCGCGACTGCTCGGTGCGCACGCTCATGTCGGCCAGGCGCGCGCGCAGGTTGGGCAGGTCGCGCAGCTTGGAGCCCGAGTGCTCGAAGCCGCTGCCGGTCAGGTGCGCGGACGTGGCCGCCACCGCGGCCCGGCAGAGCCCGTGCGCCATCGCGGAGGTGCCGACCACGAACCAGGGCAGCACCACCTGGAGCATGCCCGTGGCCCCGTCCCCCTGGGTCGTGAGCAGGTCGCCGGGGCGGACCTCCACCCGGTGGAAGGTGACCGGGGCCGAGTCGTTGCCCCGCAGGCCCAGGCCGTCGAAGCCCTGGGTGAGGTTCACGCCCCGGGCCGTGCGTCGGAGCAGGTAGAGCGTGCTCTGCAGCGGGCTCTGCGCGCCGGGCTGCTGCGCGCTGCAGACGTAGGAGTGCGCCTCGTGGGCCGAGGTGATCCACGACTTGACCGCGTCGGTGACGAAGCCCCCCCCGTGCGGCTCGAGCCGCGACACCGGCGCCCAGAACTGGGAGCGCGAGCCGCGCTCGGAGAACGCCAGCGTGGTGAGGTGCTTGCCCGTGGCCATCTCGCGCAGCAGCGCGCCCCGGTCGGCCACCGTCGTCGACGCGACCACCATCTGCGCTGCGGTCACGTGCATCACGTAGACCATGGCGGTCGAGGCGCAGCGCTGCGCCAGCTCCTCCACGACCGCGGCGAAGGCGGCCGGGCCCAGGCCCTGCCCGCCCTCGCCCTGGCCGATGCACAGGCCCCAGAACCCGGCGCTGCCCAGGGCCGAGATCCCCTCGGTGGGGAAGCGCCCCTCACGGTCTACGGCCGCGGCGTGGGGCGCCAGCACGTCGTCCGCGAGGCGGGCCGCCTTCGCGGCCCAGGAGGTGGCGGCGGCGTCGAGCGGGTACGGGTGCGGCATCGCGGGTCTCCCTGGACCGCACGGGTCCTTTGAGGGCCCCGCCGCAGCGACGCGGGGGAGGGCCGGCCGGGCGAGCCGCGAGAGGGGCGGGGCCGAGGCCTCCACCCGGGCGGGTCGCAGCCCTCCTCTCTAGCGCAACCCCAAGGGGCGCGCAAGGGGTGCACCCCAACGAACGACGGCGGGCGCCGAAGCGCCCGCCGTCGCGGAGAACCCGGGGAGCCCGAGGCTCAGGTCAGGCCGCGGCCTGCTCCTTGAACTCGAACTTCATCAGCTCGTCGCGCTTGGCGTTGGCCTTCTTCTCGGCCTCGTCCAGCTCGTCGGCGTCCTTCTTCCACTTCGCCTGGTCGGCCGCCGTGGGCTTGTCGGTGCGCTCCTTCTCGGCGTCCAGCACCTTGCGCTGGTTGGCGATCTTGTCGAACTCGGTCAGGACCTTCAGCAGGGCCTTGACGTTCTTCTCGAGGTCGCCCGTGTACGACTTCTTGAACTGGGCCTGCATCTCGGACCACAGGCCGCCCACCGACAGCTTGTTGCCCTCGAGGACCTTCACGTTCTGGTAGTCGCTCGAGATGAAGACGATGCGCGGCGTCTCCTTGCCCGCTTCCTTGAGGAGGCGGTCGTTGGCCGCCTGCTCGGGCGTCATGCGCACGCACTTGAAGGCCCAGGTGCCGATGACCACGCGGTCGTCGGTCAGGACGACCTTCTCGACCTTGTCGAAGGTGGCCTCGGTCGAGCCGGGCTCGGCCACGTAGACCAGCAGCGGCTTGCCCGCCTTGCGGGGGGCGGCGGCGGCCGGCGTGCCGGCCTCACCCTTCGCGGTCCCTTCCTCTCCAGCGCTCGGCGTGACGGCCGAGGTGTCGGGAGCCACGCGGCTCTCCGACTTCCAGTCGATGCGGAGGACGGCCATACTGGCCGCCGAACGGCCTCAGCAGCCGCCCGCGATGCCGCTCTGCGCGCCCCAGGCCACCGCCGAAGCGATGGCGAGGGCGTACATGATGCCCTTGCGCATGGTGATCATTGACTCCAGGGACTCGGGGGAGCCGCACGCGGCGCCCGAGACGGTTGACCAAGTGGACGAGCGTGAACCCGACCGAGTGACGAAGTTGTACGTCAGCCCGGGGCCGGCAGCCAGCCCCAGCTTCCAGTCCAGGGACGTAGGTCCCCTCCGTGGGGTTCCCTCGGGCCCCGGGCTTCTCTCCTTGAAGTTGTAAAATACAAGGAAAGAGAGGGGGGTGTCGCCCGCGTCGGCCCGGGGGAGCGAGGGCGCCTCCGAGGACCGCGAGCTCCCCCGCGGCCACGCAACCCAACACGGGTGGACGGGCCCAGGGGCTCAGCGCCTACAGTGTCGGCCCATGCCGGCCGCCCCCTTGGTCACCGACGAGCCCGTGGACCGCTGGTTCGCCCGCCCCCTGGCCCGGCTCCTCGTCCCGCTCCTGGCCCGAACCCCGCTCACGGCCAACCAGGTGACCGGGCTGGCCGGGCTGGTGGGCGTGGCCTCCGGGGTGGCGCTGGCCCGGCGCGACGGGGGCCTGTTCGCGCTGCTGACGGCCGTGTTCCTGGTGCTGGACTGCTGCGACGGGCAGCTGGCCCGGCTCAAGGGGGGGAGCGGGCTGCTCGGGCGCGTCGTGGACGGGATCGGCGACTACGTCACCGCGATCTCGATCCACGTGGGCTTGGCCCTGTGGATCGCGCACGACCACGGTTGGGCGACGGCCCTTCCCTGGACGGTGGGCGCCGGCCTCTCGATGGCCTGGAGCGCCTTCCTCCTCGACCAGTACAAGCGCCGCTACCGGGGCGACGTGGACGACCTGGCCGCGCTCGAACGGGAGATCGCCCAGCACCGCGGCTGGCGGCGCTGGGCGCTGCTGACCCTGAGGCCCTACGCCCGCCGCATGGCCCGGGAGACGCCCATCGCCGACCTGGCCGCCTACCAGGCCGCCACGCGCCTGCCCACCCGGCTGTTCCTGCTCTGCGGGCACACGACCCACGCGACCGTGTGGAGCGCGCTGGCCCTGGCCGAACGCCCGCTGCTCTACGCCTGGACGGCGGTCGGCCCGTTCACGCTGCTGGCGCTCGCGGCCCGGGCGCTCCAGGCGCGCGCGGAGGCCCGGCTCGGCGTCGCCGGGTGAGGGGGCGGGGGGGCGGGCCGTCGGGCCGGTGCTGCGCCGGAGACCGGCCGCGCGGGGCGGCGCCCCGCACGGCCCGATCGCGAGCCCTCGCGGCTCACTTCTCGCCGAAACCGTCCAGCACCGACTTCGTCGAGACCTTCATGCCGCCCATCTCGGAGCGCGTCTCCATCTGGGCCTGCCCGCCGGGGACCTCGGTCGAGCTCCAGATCTTCGACCAGTAGGTGCCGCCGTTGGCCTTGCCCGACGACTCGATCGTCTTGCAGGCGATCGTCTTGTCGCCGACGGTGAGCTTCTCCTCGCCTTCCGTGACCTTGGGCTTGTCGCCATCGGGCATCGGGACCGGCTTGTACTCGTCCATCAGCTTCTCGTGCTCGTGGCGCTGCGCAGGGACGTCGATCTTCTGGCCCGCGACCTCCATGGTCATCGTCATCTCGACCACGGCCTTCGTCTCGGTCAGCTCGACCAGCTTCTGCGTGATCGTCTGCTTGGAGGCTTGGCCCGCCGCCTCCGAGGTGGAGACGTGGCGCACCCAGGCGCCGACCTTGAACTTCGCCCAGGCGGCGTACATCGGGTTCTCGATCTTCTTGCCCGTCTTCTCGGGCATGCCCGGGACCGGGGGCGTGTCCTCCGCGGCGGCCCCGGGGGCGGCCAGGCCGCCGCAGGCGAGCAGCAGGGCGGGCAGGACGAAGCAACGCAGGAATCGCGGCATCGGGAAGGCTCCAGGAGAAGGCCGGTCCGGAGCGCCGGCCGAGGGCAGCGTACGCCAGGGAGGAGCGCGTGGCGCGGGCGGGCTTGCCCCCGCGGCCGCGCGGGTCAGCGGCCCGGGCGCGCCGGGGCGGACCCGGTCCCGCGCTCGATCCGCGGCAGGATCTCGCGCCGGGCGCGCTCGAGGTCCGCGGGGAAGTCGATCTCGGTCCAGGGACGGCCGCCGACGAGCACGTAGCCCGCGCCGTGCTCGCCGACGAAGCGGTCCAGCGCCTTCTCGTAGTCGCTCTCGGGGTCGGAGGCCGCGACGGCGGCGCGCAGGGCCGGCAGCGAGGCGCGCTCGAGCTTGAAGAAGCCCACGCCCTCGCCCACGAGGTCGAAGCCCGGCAGGCGGCCGCGCCGGATCGCGCGCACCTCGCCGCCCTTCACCCCGACCATCATCTCCTCCTCGCCCGGATCCGTGCGCGGGTCGATGGCGAAGCCCCGCTTCAGCCGGGCCACGTCGGCCAGGATCGTCGGGTCGTAGAGCACGTCGCCGTCCATCAGGAGCACGTCGTCGTCGCCCGCCGCGGCCAGCGCGTCCAGGCCGGTCGCGAGCGAGAGCAGCGAGCCGCGGCGGTACTCCGGGTTGAAGGCCTGCCGCCCCACCGGGATCGACTGCGCCTGCCAGCCCGTCACGGCCAGCACGGGGATCGAGAGGGCCCGCAGGTTCTCGAGGTGCCGGTCGAGCAGCGTGCGCCCGCCCACCTCGAGCAGCACCTTCGGCCGGTCGTTGGACAGGCGCCGGCCCACGCCGGCGACGAGCAGCAGGGCGATCATGCGAGCGCGCGCTCCAGCGCCCGGTCGAAGCGGTCCCAGGCGGCGTCGGGGATGCGACCCATGTTGGCGATCCGGAAGGCCGTGCGCGAGAGGTCGCCCTGGCCGCCGTAGATCACGAAGCCGTCCTCGCGCATGCGGTCGTGGATGCGCGCGTAGGTGACGCCCGGCGGCAGGCGGAAGGAGGTGATCGTCGCGCTGCGCAGCGCCGGCGGCAGCATCATCGACAGGCCCAGGCGGGTGGCCGTGGCGCGCACGCGCTCGCCGGCCCGGCGGTAGCGGTCCTGGCGCCCGCCCAGCGTCTCCTCCGCCAGCACGTCGAGCGCGGCCTCCAGCGCCGCCAGCACCTGGATCGCGGGCGTGAAGGGCGTGTCGCCCGCCGACTGCTTGGCCAGCGCCA
>CAZPOZ010000011.1:0-16847 GCA_964588235.1 uncultured Planctomycetales bacterium | reverse complement strand
CCCGTCCGCAGGCGGCTCTGCGTCGCGCGCGGCCGAGCTTGCGGAGGAACGCGACGCCCGGGCCGCGGAGGAACGCGACGCCCGCCGGACCGGCGCCGCCGCTCAGCGCGGTTCGAGCCCGTGCGCGCGGATCTTCGCGTAGAGCGTGTTGCGGTCGATCCCCAGGCGCCGCGCGGCCTGCGTCTTGTTCCAGCCCGTCTGCTCGAGCACCGCGGCGATGTGGCGTCGCTCGACCTCGGCCAGGGCCCCGAGCGCCCCGGGCCCGCCCTCGGCGGCCCCGCCCGCCGCCCCGGGCCCCGCCGCCGTCGCGGTCGGCGGCGGGCGGGCCTCCCCGCGCACCTCCGGCGGCAGATCCTCCAGGCGCACGCGCTCGCCGGGGGCGAAGATCAGGCAGCGCTCCAGCAGGTTGCGCAGCTCGCGCACGTTGCCGGGGAAGGGGTAGCGGACCAGGGCCTCGAGGGCCTCCGGGGCCAGCTCGCGCACGACCGTGTGGAGCTGCGGCCGCAGCTCGGCCAGGAAGTGCTCGACGAGCAGGGGCACGTCCTCGCGGCGCTCGCGCAGCGGCGGCAGGCGGATCTCGGCCACCTTGAGCCGGAACCACAGGTCCTCGCGGAACTGGCCCGCGCGCACGAGGGCGGGCAGGTCGCGGTGCGTGGCGGCCACGAAGCGCGCCTGCGTGGTGAGCGTCTCGCTGCCGCCGACGCGCTGGAACTGGCGGCGGTCGATGGCGCGCAGCAGCTTGGCCTGCGCGGCCAGCGGCAGCTCGCCCACCTCGTCCAGGAACAGGGTCCCGTCGGAGGCCAGCTCGAGCAGGCCGATCTTGCGCGCGATGGCGCCCGTGAAGGCCCCGCGCTCGTGCCCGAAGAGCTCCGACTCCAGCAGCGCGGGCTCCAGCGTGGCGCAGTTGACCACGATGAAGGGGCGCCGGCGCCGCGGCCCGAGCCGGTGCAGGGCCTCGCAGACCAGCTCCTTGCCCGTGCCGCTCTCGCCGAGCACCAGCACCGTCGTGGCCAGCGGGGCGCAGCGCTGGACCAGCTCGGAGACCTGGCGGATGCCCGGGCTGTCGCCCATCAGGTAGCGCGGCCGGCCGCCGCGCGCGGCGACGCCCCCGGCGACCGCCGTGTCGGGGTCGGCCTCGGGCGGCAGCAGGCTGACCGTCTCGCCCTCCGGGTCGGGGGCCGGGGGCGCGCCCCCGTCCGGCGGCCGGTGCGCGTCCACGTAGAGCAGGGTCGTCTCGCCCAGGCGCAGCTCGTCGCCGCTGGCCAGCGGCCGCGTGCCCGTCAGGCGGATGCCGTTGAGGTAGGTCGCGTTCTTGCTGCCCAGGTCGGTGATCGTCGCGGCGTCGTCGGCGTCCACGTGCAGCGTGGCGTGCTGCCGGGAGAGGTGCGGGTCGGGCAGGATCAGCTCCACGCCCCGCTCGCGGCCGATGCGCGTCGCGCCCGGCCCCACCTCCAGCACCGCGCCCCGGTTGGGTCCGTCGAGCACGATGAGCTTGCGCACGCGCGAACTCTACCCGGCGGCGCGAGCCCTCGGGGGGGCGCCGGCAGCCCGCCGGCGGCCTGGGCCGGCGTCCCCGGGCGGGGACGCCGGCCGGGGACGGCCCTGCGCTTTCCGGATCGGCGCCCGGCGACCGGGCTCCGCGCCGGCCCTGGTCGGCCGCGGTACGGCGCTTGCTTCAGGACGGCGGCGGCCCGCCGTGGTGGTCCGGCCGCCGTCTCCGCCGAGGGCCCTGCTTGTCCCATCCCGTCGAGATCCAGGCGCCCTGCCGCCTGTCCATCGTGCGCACGATTGCCAAGGGGGGGATGGGACGCGTGTACCAGGCCGTGCAGCACGGCGTGGAGGGCTTCGAGAAGACCGTCGCGGTGAAGACGATCCTGGAGCCCTACGCCGCCGACGAGGAGTTCGTGCGCCGCTTCATCGGCGAAGCCAAGCTCGTGGCCGACCTCGTGCACCAGAACATCGTGCAGGTCTACCACCTGGGCCGGGCGGCGCAGATGCTCTTCATCGTGATGGAGTACGTGGACGGGGTGAACCTGCGCGAGGTCCTCGCCCGGCACGCGGAGACGGGGCGGCGCCTGCCCGTCGAGCTGGCCGCGTTCCTGGCCTCGCGCGTCTGCCGGGGCCTGGAGTACGCGCACACGCGCACGGGCGCCGACGGCCTGCCGCTGGGCGTCGTGCACCGCGACGTGTCGCCCCGCAACCTGCTCGTGAGCCGCTTCGGCGAGGTGAAGATCGGCGATTTCGGCATCGCCAAGGCCCGCCGGCTCGAGCTCGAGCACGACGACCGCCGGCTGCTGGGGAAGTACGCCTACCTCTCGCCGGAGCAGGCCCGGCTCGCGCCCACCGACCGGCGCTCGGACCTCTACTCGCTCGGGCTGGTGCTGTGGGAGCTGCTGGCGGGCGAGCGCCCGCACCCGGCCGGGCTGCGCACGCGCCAGGCCTGGCTCGAGCACCTGGCCTGCCGGCCGGTGCCGCCGATCGCCGGTCGCGTGCCGGGCCTGCCGCCGATGCTCACGCGCATCGTGGACCGGGCGCTCGCGCCGGAGCCCGCCGACCGCTACCCCGACGCGGGCACGATGGCCTACGACCTGGAGTACTTCATGTACCACCAGGGCTACGGGCCCACGATCGTCACGCTGGCCTCGTACCTGGCGGCCCTGTTCGCCGACGGGGGCCGCGGCCCGGAGCCCGACGCCGCGGAGGCCGACGCCGACTCCGACGCGCTGGCCGAGACGACCGCCTGAGCGCCCCGCGCCCGCGCGCTCCTGCCTGGCGGGGCGCCGGCGCTCAGACGGGCAGCAGGTGCCGCTCCAGGGCCCGGGTGGGCGCGTCCAGCCGCAGGCGGTCCTCCTCGTGCAGGTAGCCCGAGGCGTGGCGCAGGGCCAGGCCGCGCGTGAAGGGCCGGCCGCGGGCCGCCGCCAGGGCGGCCAGCTCCTGCTCCAGGCGCCGGGTGGCCACGTGGCAGCCCGTCAGGGTCAGCGCCGTGGCGCGGGGGGCGAAGCGCTCGCGTCCGTCGAGCACGGCCTCCAGCGCGCCGGCCAGCTCCGCCTCGTCGGCCAGCAGCCCCAGGCGCGGGTGGCCCGCGTGCTCGAGGTTCACGCCGCGGTGGTGCCGGTAGACCACCGTGGGCGTGTCGCAGAACCACGACTCGTAGATCGCGCGGTTGGCCCCCTCGCGGCGCGAGAGCAGCACCGACACGCGCGCGTCCGCCAGCACGCGGGCCACCTCCGCGTGCGGGATGCGGTCGTACACGGTCAGCAGGTCGGCCACGCCGCGCCGCCGGGCCGCGCGCTCCACGGGGTCGCGGGTCCAGCCCATCCGGTAGCCCACCAGCGCCGTGCGCAGGGGCCGGCCCCGGCGCCGCAGCCGGGCCAGGGCGTCGAACAGCAGCGCGTGGCGCTTGAGGGGGTCCCAGGCGGCCACCATGCAGACGTCGTAGGCGCGGTCGGTCCCCGGCCGGGGCGTGAAGAGCGCCGGGTCGGCCCAGTCGCCCGCCCCCAGCCTCGACGGGACGAGGTTCGAGCGCAGGCCGCCGATCCAGGCGTGGTCGGGTTCGGACTGGGCCTCCACGATCACGCCCAGGTCCGAGCCCAGGTAGGGCAGGAAGCGCGCGTCCATCAGGCCCCAGGTGCTGGGCTCGAGCACCAGCACGTGCTCGGCGGCGAGGCCGGCGAGGTCGAACACGCGCGGCAGCAGCTCGATGCCGTGGTGGTAGGTGACCAGCAGCACGCCCTGCTCGCCGGTGGCGGGGTCGGGGGCCTTGAGCAGCAGCAGGTCGCCCTGGCGCGAGGCCGGCGCCTCGGGCCGCGGCGAGCGCAGCCGCACGCGGTCGGCGAGGGGGAAGGAGGCGAGGCGCTCGCGCTCCGCGCGGGCCTGCGGCGTGCGCGCCCAGGCCGCCAGGAAGGGGTTCTCGCAGAGGGGGCGCAGGCTGCCGTCGGGGCGGCGCACCTGCGCCAGGAGGCGCGCGCCCAGCGCCGAGAGGGGCGAGCCCGGCGCGGGGGGGCCGCCGTGCTTCCAGCCGCGCAGCAGCGCGTGCGCGGCGCCCGCCAGGTCGCCGGCCCGGAGCGCGGCGCGGGCCCGTCGGCCCTGCAGGGCGAGGAAGGCCCGCCCGAGCGTCGGGCTGGCGTAGAAGCGGTCCAGGGCCCACTGGCGGAGGCGGGACAGGCGGGGCTCCGGGGTGGAATCGATCGGGGAACTATCCCACCGCGCCGCCGGCCCGCATAATGCTCCCTCCCTTCGGCGGAGGTTCGTCCTTGGCGCGCACCCTGGTCTCCCTCCGCACCGCCCTGCTCCTGGCGGCAGGGCTGAGCGCCTGCACGCCCGTGACGCCGCACGTGGGCCCGCCCGGGGGAGGCGCCGCGGCCCCGGCGCCCCGTCCCGTGACGCGGCCGGTGGCGGGCCCCGCCGTCGTGTCGGCGGGCCGGGCGGCGCCCTCCGTCCCCGTCCCGGCGGGCGGCGCCGGGTCGTCCGGGGGGGCGTCGTCGGGGCCCGTCGTGGCGCCGGCCTCGGCGTCGGCGCCGGTCCGCGTCGTGTTCCACTTCGGCGACGAGCAGGCGATCTCGGTCTGGAAGGAGAAGGACCTCGACACCACGCAGCGCATCCAGCGGGACGGGACGATCTCGCCGCTGCTGCTGGGGAGCATGCCGGTCGTGGGCCGCACGGTGGACGAGGTGCGGGCCGACCTCGAGCAGCGCTACACGGAGTACCTGCGCGAGCCGAAGGTGTCGGTGCGCGTGGTGAGCGTGCACGCCGAGCGCGTCTTCGTGCTGGGCGAGGTGCGCACGCCCTCGGCGATCACGCTGAACGGTCCGACGACGATCATGCAGGCGTTGGCGCAGGCCGGCGGCTTCAACCAGGACGTGGCCGACCAGAAGCGCGTGCGCATCATCCGGGCGGGCCCGGACGGCCGGCCGACGCTGGTGAACGCCAACGTGGCCTCGATGCTCACGGGCCGCACGCCGTTGGTGCAGGTGCTGCCGGGCGACGTGGTCTACGTGCCGCCCACGGGCCTGGCCGAGTGGTCGCGGGGCCTGACGCAGGCGTTGGGCCCGGTCACGAGCCTGATCGGCACGGCCGGCTCGATCGTCACCTCCTACGCGGCGATCAAGACGCTGGAGGACGCCGACGACTGACCCCGTGGAGCGCGCGGCCCGCGGGGACCGGTCGGCGCCAGGAGCCGCTCCCTGCGGGGGCAGCGGCTCCTGGGGGCGGACGACTCAGCGCAGCTCCAGGAACTGGAGCGTGACCTGCGCGCCCACGTCGTGCAGGGTGCCCGCGGGCGGAGAGCTGGCCCTCACCGTGGCGGCCCGGGTGGGGCCGGGCACGCCGGTGGGCAGCGCGGCGACGAAGCCCGCCGCCTTCAGCTTCGCCTGGGCCTCCGGCCAGCGCAGCCCGCGCACGTCGGGGACCGGCCGCCGATCGACGGGACGGGGCGCGGGCGAGCGTGCAACCTGGAACTCCACGGTCGCGCCCGTCGGCACTCGCTGCCCCGGGGGCGTGAACTGCTGGACGACGAGCCACGGTTCGACGCCCGGCGCCGTCGATCGCAGGACGCGGCCTTGGAGGCCCACGGACGCGAGCGCGCGGACCGCTGCCTCCTCCGTCTTCCCCACCAGCGCGGGCACCTCCACGGGCGCCGGCGAAGCCGGGGGGGGCGGGGTTGCGGAAAGGAACAACGTCACCTCGGCTCCGTCACCCACCTCCACCCCGGGTAGAGGTTCCTGGGCCTCCACCCGCAAGGGCGTGTCGGCCGCGTACTTCCCCTGCTCGACGCGCCGCGCGCTCAGGCGGGCGGCGCGAAGGGTCTCGAGTGCCCTCGCTTCCGGCAGGCCGCGAACGTCCGGAACCTGGACGGGCGAGGTCAGCACGAGTTCGACAGGGGAGCCCAGGGGGACCTTCGAGCCCGGGGCAGGAGACTGGCGCGCCACGCGGCGCGGTCCCGTGCGCTCGTCACTCCCCGTGGCGGTGCTTCGCAACCCGGCCGCAGCGATCAGCGCCCGTGCATCCGCCTCCGTCCTGCCCAGCAGGTCGGGAACCGTCGTCGAAGGCCTCGCGACGGAGAACCGGACTTCCGATCCGACCGGTGCCCATGCCCCCGCCGTTGGGCTCTGCGCCACCACCTGCAGGCCAGGCGGATCGACGGGTGCCTGCGGATCAGGGGCGATGGGCAGCAGGAGTGCAGCGGCCAGGCGCTTGTGGGCGCCCGCACGATCGAGGCCGGTCAGGTCAGGGACGGCCACCTCCCGCACTTCGCTCGTGAGCACGACTCGAGAGCCGATGCGGATCGGCGACCCCGCGGGGGGGGCCTGCAAGGTCACCACCCTCCGAAGCGGCGTTCCAGATGCAGGCACCGGGCCGGTCGTCACCTCTGTGCCAGCAAGCCCGAGCGTCTCGAGTCGCTCAAACGCTGCACGGACGTACGCCCCGACGAGCTGCGGAGCGCGCATCGCCGTGCTGAACCGCAACGCGACTGCGCTCCCCTCGTCCACCTCCGTACCCGCCTGCGGGCTCTGCGCCTCCACGACCACCGCGTCGAAGTCGGTGATCGCGGCCAGCAGCCGGCCTGCGTGGTCTCGGCCTTCGAGCCTGACCGCTCCGAGCGCGGCCAGCGCATCGGCGAGCGTCAGGGAGACCACGTGCGGAACCCGGACCCGGTGCATCGGCTCCACGTTGACCCGGACCTTACCCCCCTCGCGGAGCCGGCTCCCGGCGCTCGGGGTCTGCTCCCAGACGCGCAGCGCCCGAGTCCCACTTGGACCCTCCCGCGTCGTGGGCTCCATGCGGAAGCTGGTTCCGGCCAGCCGCTGCTGGGCCTCCGACTCCGTCAGACCCAGGAGTGATGGAACCTCGGCCGTCGTGACGCCTGCGCCGCACTCGCAATCGACGATCCTGACGGTCTGCCAGAAGGTGGTCTCACGCGGGGGGGTGGCATCGTCACTCTGGACGGTGGCCGTGAAGGCTACGACGTCCATCCAGCCCGGCGGGTACCTCGTCGTGTCACCGATGGTGTCGAGTTCGTAGAGCACGGCTCCACCCACCTCGGAGTGGTAGCTGCCGTCATCCCCGCCATCTTCGCGGTGCACGTCCGTCGGCGTGTGCCTGGCGCCAAGCGTCTCGCCTGCCACGGGGCCTCGCCGGTTGCTGATCGCGCTGACCTTGATCTGCTGACTCTTGTGACGACGGACGCGCCCGGAGCTGACGGCGTATCTGAGTCTGAGCGTGTCGATCTCCTGGCCGCCCAGATAGCAGCGGCGGTCCCCGGCGCGGAAGATGGTGATCGGAACGTCGGGGTGCGCGGGCCCCGTCAGCTCCGGAACGTCCAGTGGCTCGTCGAGGGTGCGGTCATGCAGGACGTGATGCTGGACTTCGCGATACGGAAGCTCGTTCAGGCTCGCCGATGGCGCGGGACCCCGATACGTGGCGGAGAAGGTCTCGCGCACGCGCGGCTGCTCTTGGGGCCTGACCACGAGCCGGAGTTCGTTCGTTGCACGCAGCACGATCGAGTTGGAGGGATCCTCTTGGATGTAGAAGAGGAAGGGGATGGAGACCGACGTCCGCCCGATGGGGCCCCACTCCTTGCTTCGGGACATCGCGTCGAGGTTGAGCACGTAGACCCATTCCCAGGTGTGCTCGACCCTGCTCACGGCCGCACGGTCGTCTACCCCGCGCCCGCGATAGCCGTTCACACTGAGGAAGGTCGTGATGGGGGCCGTGCACTCGTGGAGGTGCTTCCCACTCCACGGCCCTTGGACCTCCTTGACGGGCCCTGCGCCATACTCGATGGCTGTCGGTCGTGAGAACGCATCCTCGTCGGAGATCGCCAGGAACTTGACGATCACGAAGTTGTAGTTGGGATTCGGGTACGAGACCACGAAGGGCGCGACGCCATAGACATGGTCCTCGCGGTCCAATCGTTGGACGAGGCCCGAGATCTTGTCGTAGGACTGGTAGCCTGCCAGAAGCGCGGCTGCGCCTTCTGCAAACGCCGCGGGTTGCGTTCCCGGCGCGGCGGCCGATGCCAACATCCTGCCGATGTGCTCGCCGAAGTCCTTGAGCTTCGAGGCGATGTCCACTGCGCTGCCGACGAAGTCGATGAAGCCGAAGCCCCGAGCCTCGTTGCACAGGATGATGCACCCTTCAGGGCCGTAGTAGCGGATCGTCTCCCTGCGCCGCGACGGGTGCGAGTACGCCGCCGGGATGTGCTGACGCCAGGGGATCGCATCCGCCGACCCGAACAGCTCCTGGTAGGCATACAGGTAGTGTTGGGCTCCGCGGGCGTGCGGCTCCAACACCGTGAAGCGGGTCGGATCATCTGGACTGCGTTGGGCGAGCTGCACCATCGTGTCCACTTCGATGTCCGCCCGCGCAGTGCTCGCACGTCCCAGACCGAGTGTCACGAACAGCACGCTCACCAGGGCCAGGGCGCAGATGCGTTCGGCGGGTAGGTGCATGTGTCCTCCGGGGATGAAGGGGGCGACTCAGGAGCTCAGGTCAGCGCTGGTGTCGAAGGCTGCCTCGGCGAGGAAGCCCGACCTGAGCGCAGCGCGACCGCGTGTCGTGGCCGTCTGGCTGGAGCCCCCGAGTCGTGCGTCCTGCGGGCGCAGGAGTGGCTCCGACGGCTGCAGGCCCTGAGGGCGGCACGTTCGGGTTTGGCCTCATCGAGACTGAGGCGGGGAAGGCAGGACCTCGACGGCGCTTCGCGAGGCCGAGACCTCCGAACCGTCCTCGAAGCGGAGTCGCACGGCGCTGCCCTCGTCGGCGATGACCTCCACAAGCGTGCCCACGACCAGCGTCCCGTCCGGTGGCGAGCCCTGCTGGACGCCGACGCGGTAGGACGGTTCGGCTGCGAGCACGCGGTGCGTGGCCCGCCACGTCGGGTAGGTCGAAGGGACCCGCTCCCCGCAAGCCAGGACGACCAGCGCCGACCACGTCAGCAGGGCGGCGCCGAGGGTGGACACGCGCATGAGGGCCTCCAGGGCCGGGGGGCGCTACTTCGAGACCGCACCCGAGGGTTCCTCGAAGAAGTGCGGCAGCTGCTCGCGGGCCGCGAAGCCGCGCAGCCAGCCCTGTACGCGGGCGTCCCCCGCGGCCGCAGGCGCGAGCCGGCTCGAGGGAAGCGCCAGCAACCCCCCGGCCGGGAGGGTGGCCGTGCGCGGAAGCGGGTCCATCGTGGCCCCCAACGGGGGGCGGAAGGTCGTGCCGCGGGGGAACCGCAGGCGCACGGGCGCGGAACTCCCCGCCACCACCGCGTGGGAACGGTGCGCGCGGACTCGGCTGTCCCGCACGGGTGGCCCCTCCGGGGGGCGGCTCCCGAAGCGCCACGTGAAGGCCTCACCGCCGAGCCCCACCAACGCGAGGTCGGGCGCCGTCGGGGCCACGGCCTGTGCTGCCGGGACGACCAGGCGCGACTTGTCGTCCAACTGCAGCAACAGCCCCGTGGGGCTGGCGTTCGTCCCCGGCCAGATGCCGGCCTCCTTGCCCGCAGGGAGCAGGACCACCGTCGCGCCATCCGCCTCCGCAGGGCCCGGCGGCGCGTAGGCGCCTGCGGGCAGGCTCACGCTCAGAGGGGTCCCCGGGGCCTGCACGAGCAGCGAGAACGGCCGAGGCGGAGGACGACGCCCGACGGGGGGCTCTGCCCGACCCGGCGTCGGTAGGGCGAAGAGGAGAGCGGCCGTGCCGCAGAGGAAGCGCAGGTGCATGGGGGGGCTCCGTGGCCGGGGCACCGGGGTGCCTGCCGTTCGCCCCGTTCGGGCGGAAGCCCCGCCCGCGCATTTCGTCGCGTGCGTGCGCCGGACCCAGGGAGCAGCCCCCTCCCCCCGAAGCGCTCAGGCGGGCGGCGGCGCCTCGACCGGCGCCTCGACCGGCTTCGCGGCGGGCGCCGCCTCCGGCTCCGCGTCCCGCGCCGCCGGGCCCGAGGATCCGGCGCGGGCGCGCAGACGGTCCCGGACGGCGCGCGCGGCCTCGCGCAGCAGGCCCAGGAGCCCCCGGCCCAACGTCCGCAGCCGGCCCCCGAGGCCCGGACGCTCCACGGTCAGGTCGAACAACAGCCGCCGACGCGAGGTCCACTCCCGCTTGTAGGGCTCGTCGCCGTCCATGAAGTCGTAGTCCACGATGCCCTGGCCGAAGACGTCCTCCTCGAGCGCGATCAGGCGCAGCACCTTGCCCGGGCCGAAGGACCGCCGCGCCGGATCCACCCCGCTCTGCAGGTGGTGCAGCACGCCCGCCCACCGGAAGCCGTAGTAGGCCGCCAGCGGCTCGTCGCCCTGCCGCAGGAGGCGCAACCACAGCGAGCCGTCCCGCGCCGCGCGGCGCAGCACCGCCCGGTGCAGCGCCCGCACCCGCTCGCCCTGGAACACCGTCGCCGCCCCCCGCGCGCGGAAGGCCCGCGCGTGCAGCTCGAGCAGCAGGTCCAGCGCCCCCTCCGCCCGGTCCGGGTCGGTCACGCGCTCCACCGTCGCGCCCGGCTGCTCGCGGAACCGCTTGACCACGCGCCGGTTCTCGTGGCGCTGCTTCTTGTCGAAGCCCCGCGCCAGGTAGCCGTCGAAGGTGCCCGTCGTCTCGATCCACGGCGCCACCGAGGCGCTACGCTCGGCGAACAGCCCCCGCCAGCCCCGCTCGCGCACCGCGAGCCTCAGGGCCGCGTCGTCGGCCACGTGCGCCAGGGTCAGCCGCCGCCAGGGCCCCGCGGCGAAGCGCGCCAGCAACCCTCGGGCGAAGGGCAGCGCGTCCTGCGGCGCCGCGACCACGTCCAGGTGGTCGGCCCCCTCGCCCTGCCCCGGGAAGGAGAGCGCGCCGCGCCGCTCCACGAAGGTCGCCAGCCCCCGCAGCGCCCCCGCGCCGTCGCGCGCCACGAAGGCCACCAGCCGCGTGCCCGGCGGCGCCGCGTCGAGCCAGCCCAGCACCCAGGTGGGCCCCACGAAGAAGCGCCGCGGGCCGAGCAGCGCGCGCCAGGGGCCCTCCAGCCGGGCGAGCTCCACGGGGTCGTTCAGCACCTCCCAACGCCAGTCGGGCGCGGGCGGGCGGGGCTCCAGCAGGCTCGCGTAGGCCGCCGTCGTGGCCGCGACCATCGCGTCGAGCCGGTAGCGGCCCTCGAAGCGCGCGCGCGAGCCGTCCCCCAGGCGGCGGCGCAGCGCCTCGTCGGCCAGCAGCCGCCCGAGCCGCTCGGCCAGCAGATCCACGCGGCCCACGGGGTAGAGGAAGCCGTTCACGCCGTCCTCGACCAGCTCCGGGTTGCCCCCGACCTCGGTGGCCACCACGGGCAGCCCCGCGCCCATGTACTCCAGGATCGCGTTGGAGAGCCCCTCCGTCTCCGAGCACAGCACGCCCACGCACAGGTGCTTGAGCACCGGCACGACGTCGCCCGTCACGCCCAGCACGTGCACGCGCCCGCCCACGCCGCCGCGCGCGGCGCGCGCCAGCAGGGCCTGCTCCTCGCCGCCGGCCCCCGTGCCGATCAGCAGCACGTGCACGTCGGGGAAGCGCCGGCCCAGCTCGCCGGCGAGCGCGTCCACGAGATCCTCCTGCCGCTTGAGCGGCTTGAGGTTGGCCAGCAGCCCCAGCACGCGCGCCTGGGCCGGGACGCCGAGCCGGTCGCGCAGGCCCGGGTCGGCCGGCGCCTGGAAGCGCGCCGGGTCGTGGCCGTTGCCGACGACCGTGACGCGCCCCGGCGGCAGGTGCTCGGCCTCCACGGCCTGCTCCTTCACGGCCTGGGCGTTGGCCACCACCAGGTCCACGAAGCGCCCGGTGCGGCGCAGCAGGCCGCGCACGCGCGGCGTCTGCCAGAAGCCGAGGTCCCGGCGCGAGATCACCACGGGCACGCCCGCCCACGCGGCCAAGAGCGGCAGCTGCCAGGAGGCGTCGGAGTGGTACGTGTGCACCAGGTCGATGCGCTCGGCCCGCAGCTTGCCCGAGAGGGCCAGCAGCCGCAGCCAGGTGAGCGGGTTCCACAGGCGCCCGAGGCGGTAGGTGCAGACGGGCGCCGGGAAGCCCTCGGGCGACAGCCAGCGCGACTGCTGCACCACGAGCAGCCGCGGCTCGTAGGCGGCGGGCAGGCCGCGCACGAGCGCCACCAGCTGGCCTTCGCTGCCGCCGTGGTGCCCGCCGTAGATGTCGGTGACGTACAGCACGCGACGCGGGCGCGGGCCCGGGCGCGCCGGGGAGGCCGCGTCGGGCGCGGGCAGCGGCGGGGGGGGCGGGGGGGGGCTCACCCCGCGCGGTCCCGGCGCCAGGGGACCTCGCTCACCGTGAAGCGGTGCTTGCCCGAGGGGCTGGGCGGCAGCTCGGCCACGCGGCGCGCCGTGACCCGCACCTTAGGCCCCAGGCGCTCGCGCATGCGCGCGAGCACGTCGGCGAGCGCCGCCTCGTCGGCCGGGCCGACGGTGAGCAGCTCGACCTCGCCGAGGCTGCGCTGCCGGACCTGGAACCGGGTCACGTCGGCCCGGCCGTAGAACAGGTGGGTGAACCACTCGCCGTGGATGCGCTCGCCGTCCGGCCGCGTGACGAAGTCGCTCGTGCGCCCATGCACGCGCTCCAGGCGCGGCCAGGACGAGCCGCAGGGGCAGGGCGCGGGGTCGGCGGAGAAGGCGGCCACGTCGCCGTTCTCGTAGCGCAGCAGGCCGAGCGCCCGGTTCGTCAGGTCGGTCACGAGCACCCGGCCCGGGCGGCCGCGCTCCACGGGGTCGCCGCCCTCGTCCACGACCTCGAGCACCTTGCCGGCCGCCAGCACGTGGAAGCCGCCGTGCGCGCACTGGGCCGCCAGGCTCGCCGCCTCGCGCGAGCCGTACACGTCGCGCACGGGCGCGCCGAAGCCGGCTTCGATGCGCTCGCGGGCCCCGGACGTGAGGGCCTCGGCGGCCGAGCGCAGCACCCGGGGCGCCGGCACGCGGCGACCCGTGCGCAGGAGGAAGCCGGCGAAGAGCTCGAGCGCGCTCGCGTAGCCCTGGATCACCGCCGGCCGCGCCCGGGTGAGGGCGTCGGCGAAGGCGGCCATGCGCGCGTCGTTCAGGTCGAAGGCGTTGAGCTGGAGCCGGCCGAGCAGCCGCGCGCGCAGGCGCTGCTTGCGCGTCCGGGGGACGCCGACGCGGTCGTCGCCCCAGAGGTAGGCGGCGGACGCCCAGGGGGGCAGGCCCCAGCGCTCGTTGAGCCAGACCTCCGTGGCGAAGGTGGCCGACCAGTACGCCCGGTCGTGGAACACGCGCACCGGCTCCCCGGTGCTCCCTCCCGAGGCGTCCGGCCGCAGCTCGCTCCGGGGCCGGCCGGAATCGACCAGTTGGTCTAGATTCTGCTGGAGGGCGGCCCGGGTGAGGGGTGGGACCCTGTGGAGCGGCGCCCCCGGGGCGAGGCGGGCGGCCCAATAGGGCACGCGGGCCCGTGCCCAGGCGAGGTGCTCGGCCACGGCCTGGGCCTGCCAGGCCAGGAAATCGGCCTCCCCGAGCCGGGAGAGCCTGCGCAGGGTGTGCAGGTACTGCCGGTAGCCCGGGTTGCGGCGCCCTTCGAGCAGGTGCCAGGCCAGGGCGCGGATCACTCGCAGGCCCCCGACGTGCGAAGGCGCCCGGCCGGGGGCGCAGGGGGGGCGGGAGGGGGGCGCACGTCGGTGGGGGGCGCGGGTGGGGCTCCCGCGGCAGAGGAGGTATCGGCCAGCGCGCTCACGCCCTGTGCATCGGTTGGGGCCGGGCCCGGGCGCAGCACGGCCCCGGACCGGGCCGGGCCCCGGCCGGGCGGAGCCTCTACTTGTGCTTCTTCTTCTTGTCCTTCCCCTTCTCGCGCTCCTTCTCCTTGCGCTCCTTCTTCGCCGCCCGCTCCGCCCTGGCCTTGGCGGCCTCGGCGCGCCAGCCGACGGCCAGCTTCTCGACGGCCTCCACCCGCTCGCGGCAGGCCGGGTGCTCGTTCACCACGCGCTCGGTCTGCATCAGGAAGCGCGGGCTGCCCTTCTCCCGGATGCGGGCCAGGAAGGGCCTCAGGCAGGCGAAGGTGAACAGGCCCTCGCCGCAGGTGTCCAGGTAGACGTCGGGGTGGAAGATCCCGCGGTTGACGAACGAGGCCGCCATCTCCCAGTACGAGGTCGCCTGCCGCCAGTGGGCGTTCTCCTCGTGGTCGTACTGCATCAGGGCCTCGATCTCGGGCCAGTCGGCCTCCGAGACCAGGTCGCCGATCAGCGCGCGCGCCTTGCGCAGCTCGCTCTCGCGCCGCAGGTCGTACAGGGTCAGGGCCAGCTGGGCATCGTCGAAGGTGGGGTCGCGCATGGGGGTCTCCCGGGAAGCGGGGGAGCATAACGCCCCGCGCGCCGGTGCTGGTAGGGTCGCGGGCGATGCCGACCCCGCCGCCCGGACCCGAGCCCGCGGTCACGGTCGTGGTGCCCGTCCGCAACGAGGCCGGCCACGTCGGCCTCGTGCTCGACGACCTGCGGGCCCAGGAGCTGCCCGGCGCCTGCTTCGAGATCCTCGTGGTGGACGGCCGCTCGGAGGACGGCACGCGCGCCCACGTCGAGCGCCTGGCCGCGCTCGACCCCCGCGTCCGCCTGATCGACAACCCCTGGAGGCTGTCCTCCGGCGCGCGCCGCCTCGGCGTCGAGGCCGCCCGCGGGCGCTTCGTCCTGTTCGTGGACGGCCACTGCCGCATCCCGGGGCGCCGGCTGCTGGCCGACATGCTCGAGCTGTTCGCCCGCACGGGCGCCGACTGCCTCGCGCGCCCCCAGCCGCTCGTCCCCACCGCCCCCGGCCGCGTGGCGCGCGCCGTCGCCGCGGCGCGCAGCTCGCCCTTCGGCCACAGCGGCGCCTCCACGATCTACGAGGAGCGCGAGCGGGCGGTGAGCCCCGTCAGCGCCGGGGCCATGTACCGCCGCGAGGTCTTCGAGCGCATCGGCACCTTCGACGTGGCCTTCGACGCCTGCGAGGACGTCGAGCTGAACTGGCGCGCGGCGGCCGCCGGCCTGTCCTGCTGGACGAGCCCGCGCCTGGCCGTGCGCTACGAGCCGCGCCGACGGCTCTCGGCCCTGCTGCGACAGATGGTGCGCTATGGACGGGGCCGCGCGCGACTGCACCGCAAGCACCCCGCGGCCCTCTCGCCCGAGTCGCTCGTGCCCGCCGCCTTCGTCGCCGGGCTGCCGCTGCTGGCCGCCACGCCCTGGCTGCCGGGGGGCTGGGCCCTGGCCGTGGCCGCGCCGTACGCGCTCTACGCGCTCCTGGCGCTGCTGGCCTCGCTGCCGGCCGCCCGGCGCGCCGGGGCCGACCTGCTGCCGCTGCTGCCGCTGACCTTCCTCACGATCCACGTCGGCCTGGGCGCCGGCTACCTCTGGGGACGCGTGGAGCGCTGGCCGCCGCCGCCCCGGGAGCCCGGGCCGTGAGGGCCGCGGCGGGGCGGGATCCGTACGGAGCGGTCCACGGGCGCCTGGTGCGGCGGCTGCGGGCCTGGGCGCTGGGCTCGCACGTCTTCGCCGACGCGCGCCGTTGGCAGGCCTTCTACGACGCCGACGCGGCCGGCCTGGCCGCGCGCGCGCTCGGGCGGCTGCGGGCCCTGCTCGCGCACGCGCGCGACACCGTGCCGCTGCACGCGGAGCGCCTGCGCGCGGCGGGGGTGGTGCCCGAGCGGCTCGAGGACGCCGCCGGGCTCGCGCGCCTGCCGGTGATGACGCGGGCCGACGTGGCCGAGCGGCCGGCCGCGTTCACCTCGCGCGCCTTCCGGCCCCGGGACCTCGAGGTGGTGCGCACGGGCGGCAGCACCTCGGCGCCCGTGCCCTTCCTGCAGGACCGCGGCGCGCTGCGCCAGAAGGACGCGCTCGCGCAGGCGCTGCGCCAGCGCCTGGGCTGGGACCCGGGCGCGCGGGCGGCCTACCTCTGGGGCGCGACCCACGACCTGCCCTCCGGCGCCCGCGGGCGGCTGGTGCGGTGGAAGGACGCGCTCAAGCACGCGGTGCTCAACCGCGCGCTCTACCTCCCCGCGGGCGACCTGTCCGACGCCGCGCTCGACCGTCACCTCGAGGCCCTGGCGCGCTTCCGGCCGGCTTGGCTGCAGGGCTACCCGACCGCCACGGACCTGCTCGCGCGGCGCGCGCTCGAGCGGGGCCTGCGGCTCCCGCTGCCCGGCGTGCTGCTGACGGCGGAGCCCGTGCTGCCGGCCCAGCGCGAGCGCATCGCCGCCGCCTTCGGCTCCACGGTGACCACGTTCTACGGCTCCCGCGAGTGCGGCTGGCTGGCCTCGGAGTGCCGCGAGCGCCACCGGCTGCACGTCAACGTGGCCGGCGCGCACCTGGAGACCGCCGCCGACGGGCGGCTGCTGGTCACCGACCTGCTCAACCGCGGCCTGCCGCTCCTGCGCTACGAGATCGGCGACCTCGGGGCCCTCGATCCCGCCCCCTGCCCCTGCGGCGACCCCCGGCCCGTGCTCGGACGCCTGGAGGGCCGGCTGCTCGACGTGTTCCTGCTGCCCTCCGGCCGTCGCGTCCCCGGCGTCGTGCCCGACCCCCGCGGCCTCCAGCGCGACGCGCTGGGCATCGACGACGCGCGCCTGATCCAGAACGAGAGCGCCGCGATCGACGTCGAGTACGTGGCCGCCCCCAACTTCCGCCCCGAGCACCTGGAGGCCTGGCGGCGCGAGCTCGACGGCTTCTTCTTCCACGAGCTGACGCTGCGCTTCCACCGCGTGGAGCGGCTGCCGGTCGAGCCCAACGGCAAGGTGCGGCGCTGCCTGTACCGCGTGCGCGACGGGGGCGCCGCGCCCGCGGCCCCCGGCGGGGGAGGGGCGGCGTGACCGGCAACGCCACCCAGAGGGGCGGCACGAGGCGCGTGCGGCGCGCTCCCGCCGGGCGCTCAGGCCGCTTCCTCCTCCTTGCGCAGGCCGCAGGCGCGTCGTCG
>CAZPOZ010000010.1:0-17950 GCA_964588235.1 uncultured Planctomycetales bacterium | reverse complement strand
CGGCGCCCGAGCCCATGATCACGATGACCCGCTCGGCCTCCGGGTGGCCCACGTGACGAAGCAGGGCAGCGACGGCCATCCCTACTACTGGACCGCGCCCTGCTGAGGCAACCCCAGCGGGATGTGGTTCACGTCCATCCGGGGCAGGCTCCACACGTGGGCGGGTCCGAGCACGGCCACCGTCCGTGAGGTCCGCCAGGGCATGGGGCTCCCCACCCGCGGCTGATCCGATGCGCTGGGCTGCGGGCCGGGGCAGCCCGGCTACTTGACGCGCCCGCGGAACTCGAGGGTCTCGGCGTCGAACTCCACACGGTCGCCCACGTCGGACATCGTGTTGACCTTGAGCTTGAGGCCGTTGTCGAGCACGGCGTCCTTGAGCCCGCTGGACTGCCCCTTCATGTGGGGCTCGCACTCCACGATGGTCGCCGTGACCGCCGCCGGGAGCTGCACCGAGACCAGCTTGCCGTCCACGATCTGGCCCCGGTACGCCGGGCACGACCAGATCAGCACGTCCTCGAGGCCGGCGGCGGGCATGCGCCACTCCTCGCCTGCCGGCGTGTAGAAGACCTCGTCGGCGCCGTCCCGGTAGCTGTGCTCGAGCTCGATCACGTCCGCGTCGAGCACGTCGTACCGGTCGTCGGGCTGCGCGGTCACCTCGCTCGTCCGCCCCGTGAGGATCTCCTTGAACTTCATCTGGATGCGGCTGCGTCGATCGCTCTTCCAGATGCTCCAGGTCACGACGCGGCACATGCGGTCGCCGACCGCGAGCAGCATGCCGCGGCGCACGTCACAGGCGGCGATCTTGGACATCGTTCCTCCCTCGGCCGGCGCACGTCGCGCAGGATGGTGGGCGCGGCACTGTACCGGCCGTGCGCGGCCCACCGGACATCCGCCCGGACCGGGCATCGACGCCAGGGGACCTGGAGCGCGGCCGCCCGCCGGGCCAGACCGGGCGGCGCCGGGTTGGGCCCGTAGCATGGGCGGCTTGGCCCGCTTCACGACGACCGCCCGCATCGACGCCCCGCCCGCGGAGGTCTTCCGCTTCGTCGTGACGCTGGCGAACTGGCCTTCGTTCACGGGCTACGGCCCGCTGCCTGGGATCGTGGAGGCCTCGCTGCCGCCCGGCGAGGCGCTGCGCCTGGGAGCGCGCGTGCGCGTGCAGAACACCGACGGCAGCGTTCACCACGAGGTCGTGACCGCGTTCGAGCCTGGCGCGCGCTACGCGGTGCGCATGGAGCTGGGCCCACCGGCCAGCCGGCTGATGTCGGGCATCGACGAGGAGGTGCTGCTCGAGCCCGATGGCGGCGGGACGCGGATGACGCGCCGCTTCACCACGCCCGCGCGCAGCGGGTGGACCCGGCCCGTCGTATGGCTCGTGACGCACCTGCTGCTCAGGCCGGCCGTTCGCCGCCACGATCGCGCGGTGGCGGCGGCGCTCGCGGGCCGGCAGCCCCGCCCCTGACCCCGATCGGAGCCTCTCCCCCGGCGGGGACCGGCGGAGGCAGCCCCCACGCCCGAAGGGCGCACGCGCCGGCAGGCGGCCCCGGCCGAGGCCGGAACCGAGGCCCTGCCCGGAACGGCGCGCTCCGAGGGGCCCGACCTGAGGCGCTCGCACGAGGCGCCGACCTCCCCCGCTCACCGTCGATTCCGGCGCTGCGCGCCGCCGGGCGGGTACCGTCCGGCGTGGCTGCGATCCCCGGCCGCGCCCCCCGCGTCGCCGCCCAAGGGCTCTGCCGCCGTACGTGAGGGCTCCCATGAAGAAGGTGCTGGTGACCGTGGGCGTGCTCGCGCTCGTGGGCGCGGCGGCGATCATCGTCGTGGCGCTGCGCGCGGCGGCCAAGTTCGAGCCCTACGCCGAGCGGCTGCTGCTCGCCTGCCGTGACGGGAAGTACGAGGAGGTCTACCGGGACGCGGCCGACGGCTTCCGTTCCACGGTCTCCTTCGAGGAGTTCCGCGACTACATGGAGGGCCGCCGACGGGCGCTCGGGACCTTTCAGCGGATCGTCGAGCGCACGGGCGGAGGGGCTTCGACGTCGTCCGAGCACGGCAGCCGGGGCTCGGTCTCGCTGCGGCTGGCCTACGAGAAGGGCGAGGCCGACGGCGAGTTCACCTTCGCCCGGCAGGGCGACGACTGGCGCCTGCTCGGGGCCAAGATCACGTTCGACGAGCGTCTGCTGCCGAAGGCGGACCGCGACGCGCTCGAGCCCCTGGCGCGCGAGCTGTTCGACCTCTACGGCGCCTCCCAGTTCACGGCGCTCTACGAGCGCTTCAGCAGGCCCCTCAAGGAGGCGTGGAAGGCCGAGACGTACGAGCCCCAGATCCGGGACCTGTTCGCGAAGTCGGGCCCGGTCGAGGGGGCGGCCCTGCAGGAGACGAAGGACGAAGCCGGAGAGCGGGTGCGCCAACGGTTCGACCTGACCTTCGCCCGCGGACCGGGCGACGCCTCCCTCGAGTGGGCCTGGGACGGCATGCGCTGGCAGCTGGTGGCGTTCAACCTCCACCTGCAGGGGGCGCGGAGGTAGCGCCGCCGCACGCGCGGACGCGGGCCCAAGCCGGCCCCGCCGCGGGCGCTGCCCGCCGGTGCGGGACCGGCACGGGTACGGCGAAGCGCAGGTCCGGGGCGCGGACGTTCGACTCGGGACACGCGGAGAGGTGGCCACGCGGCTCAGCGGGGGGCGGACGGCAGCAGAGGTCCCGACGGGCCGTCCGCGGCCTCGCGGCAGGCGCGGTCGATCTCCTCGAGGGTGCGGTGGATCTGCCGGTCGATCTGGGCGTGGCGGCGAGCCTCCTGCGCCCTGTGGGCGACGAGGACCCCCTGGAGGGCCAGGGCCAGCAGGGCCAGCGCGGTCCAGAGCTTCGGGTGCTTCGAGCGCATGGCGGGTCTCCAGGGGGGACGCCAGAGCACACGCAGACGGGCCGAGCAGCCCCTCAGGGCCGCGCCCGGCCACGCCCCCCCCCTCACATGCGCCGCTTCGAGCGGCCTCGCGCGGCCCTGGCAGGCCCACGGCCGCGGCGGCAGGGGACGACCGTCCGGAGGAGCGGCGCGACCCGCGCCCAGCGCCGGTCGCTCCGGGACGGCCCGCGTAGACTCCCACCCCAGGACCGCCGTGGACGCCCCCCCCCGACGCCCGCGACGGAGACCGAAGGCCCCTGCGCCCGGGGCGTCGTCGGCGGGCGTCGGCATGCGCTGCCGGCACTTCGGCGAGTGCGGAGGCTGCAGCCTCCCGGGCATGGACTACGCGCGGCAGCTGGCGTGGAAGCGCGAGCGCCTCGCGGACGCCCTGGGGGTGCCGGTCGATCCGGTGGTGCCCTCGCCCGAGGTGACGCGGTTCCGCCACAAGGTCTCGTTCGTGTTCGGCTCGGCGGGGAAGGGCCGCGGGCTCGTCATGGGCCTGTACGCGGCGGGCTCGCGGCGGATCGTGCCCGTCCGCGAGTGCCCCGTGCACAGCGATCGGGGGAACCGGATCGCGTTCGCGCTGCGCGACGCCCTCGCCCGGTTCCGCGTGGCGCCCCACCTCCTGCGCCACGTCCTCGTCCGCACGACCTCCGACGAGCGCGAGGCCCTGGCGACGCTCGTCGTCCGGAAGAACGCCCGTTCGCTCCGCGCGCCGATCGCCGCCTTCCTCGCCGGCCGCGACCGCCCCGACGGCTTCCACCTCAACGTCCACGACCGCCCCAACGCCCTCCTGCTCGGGGAGCGGACCGTCCCCCTCGACGGGCGCCGGTTCGCCCTCGAGCGCGGGCTGGGCCCCACGTTCCGGCTCTCCCCCACCGCGTTCTTCCAGACGAACGTCGGCGCCACCCGGCGCCTGGTCGAGCTGGTCCTCTCCGCCGTCGGCCCCGCCTCCCCCGTCCTCGACCTCTACTGTGGAGGCGGGCTGTTCAGCCTGCCGCTCGCGCTCGGGGGCGCCCGCGTCGTCGCCGTCGAGGAGAACCCGCAGGCCATCGCCGACCTCGCGGCCAATCTCGGGGCGAACCACGTCCCCAGCGGCCGCGTGAGGCCCGTCTGCGCGCGGGTGGAGGACTACGTGCGCAGGGCCCGCGCCGAGCGCTTCGAAGCGGTGATCCTGGACCCGCCCCGCTCCGGCTGCGCGGCCGGCGTGTGGGAGGCCGTCCTCGGAGGACTCGCGCCCCGCCTCGTGGTCTACGTCTCCTGCGCTCCCGCCGTCCTCGCGCGCGACCTGCCCCGCCTCCGGGAGCTCGGCTGGCGTCCCACGCGCATCGCCCCCGTGGACATGTTCCCCCACACCGAGCACGTGGAGACGGTCGCGATCCTGGCCCCCGCCCCTACGCGCCGTGGCACCGCTTGAACTTGCGGCCGCTGCCGCAGGGGCACGGCTCGTTTCGGCCCGGCTGCTCCTCGCGCCGCACGGGGGGCGGGCCCACGACCTGACCCTGCGCGTAGAGCCAACGGCCGTCCTCCGCGCGGCGCACGAAGCGCGCGCGCTCGTGGTGGGCCTGCTCGACCCCGTCGGGACCCGTGCGGTAGCGGGCCACGAACTCCACCGACCCCTCGCGGTCGCCCGGGCCGCCCCCCTCGACACGCAGGACGGTGAGGCCGAGCCAGGTCGAGCCCCTCGACCAGGCCTCCGTCGAGGCGCGGTCGACGTCGCGAACGGCCTTCGGCGTGTAGCTCGCCAGGATGTGATCGATGGCCCCGAGCACGTACGCGCTGTAGCGCGAGCGCATGAGCGCCTCGGCGGTGGGCGCAGGCCGGCCCGCGAGGATCGGGCCGCAGCAGGCTTGGTGGTCGCTCCCGGAGCCGCAGGGACAGGCGGTCATCGCACGCTCCACGCCCAGGGCGCGCCCGACCCCGCGGCACCCGCGCTGGATCACGGCGCTCGCCGCCCCGGGAAGGGGACGCTCCTGGGGACGGAGGAGGGTACCGCGGCACGCCGGCAGCGCCGCCCCGGGGCGCAGGACTGCGGGAGGCGCGCGAAAGGGGTGCGACTCCGTGTCCGACCCCGGGGTGGCACCGGAGTGAACGTCCGAGCGGCAGCGACCGGGTATCCTGCGCCCCGCAGCCTTCGGGAGGTTCAACGCCCGTGCGACGCCGACTGCGGTTCCTGCTGCCGGCCGTCGGGGCGCTGGCAGGGTGGGCGGGTCTCGCCTCGGGCGAGGAGGCACCGGCCCCCGCGCCCGCTCCCCGCACCGGGTTGGAGCGGCTCGCCGACGCCGCCCCGTCCGGCGGCCAGGCGCTGCCCGCCGGAGCCCTGGCCCGCATGGGCGGCAGCGCGTGGCGCGTGCCTGCGAACCTCCAGAGCGCCCAGCTCTGCCGCGACGGCAGCCGCCTGGTGCTGGCCGCTGGCGACGCCTTCACCGTGCTGGACGCGCGCGACGGGACCGTCGTCGGGCGCCTGAGGTGGCAGGCAGAGGAGGCGCCCGCCGACTGGGCCGTGAGCCCCGATGGGAAGACCCTGGCCGTGCTCGGCGCGGGGGCCCTGCACCTGCGCGCGGTGGACGCCGAGGCCGCGGGCCGCGCGCTCCCGACGGCTGCCAGCGTCCCGAAGGCCCAGGCCCTGGCCCTCTCCCCCGACGGTCGTCGGTGGGCGGCTGCCGGCGCGGGGCGCCTGGCCGTCTGGGGGGCCGAGGGCACCACGCCGCTGGCGGTCGCGGACGACCCCGCGGGCGCGGCGCCCGTCACCTCCGCGGCCTTCCTCGCCGACGGCGAGACGCTGGCGGTGGCCCACGCGGACGGCAGCCTCACGTTCTGGGCGCCCGCGCGCAAGGCCCCCCCCGCACGCGCGCAGGTCGTGGACGTGCCCGGCCCCGCCGGCGGGGCCTTCCTGCGCGTGCTGGCCACGCCCCAGCCGGGGCG
Organism: uncultured Planctomycetales bacterium; assembly: GCA_964588235.1. GTDB lineage: Bacteria > Planctomycetota > PLA2 > PLA2 > JAEUHO01 > CAZPOZ01. The sequence goes on along the minus strand of CAZPOZ010000010.1, from coordinate 12,132 downwards.
CGCGGCCGTGGAGTTCGAGCACACCGTGCGCGAGGACGACCCGCTGCCGATGATGCCCGACACCGACACCGTGCGCGGGGTGGTCGTCTGGGAGGTGGAGCCGGGCCGCGAGCTGGCCCGCAAGGAAATCCACCTGGCCCGCCACCGGGTGCTCTCCTTCGCCGCCGACGGCGGCAGCGTCGTCCACGTCGAGGCGGCGGGCCTGTCCGACGACGTGCAGCAGGTCTCGATCTTCGACCTGAGCCTCACGGAGCCCCGACACCGCGTGCGGGTGAAGAGCCCGACCCCGTGGGGCCTGCTGCACCCCGACGGCCGCACCTACACCCTGCTGACCGAGGCGGGCGCGCTGCGCGTGGACGCGCAGGAGCGCAAGATCACCGGACGGCCCGACGGCCACTCGGCTCCCGTGACGGCCCTGGCCTTCGTCCCCACCGGGGACCGGCTCGTCTCCGGGGACGAGTCGGGCGCCGGGATCGTGTGGAGCGCGCGGTCCGGGGCCGCGCTCCAGCGCCTGCCCGCGCCCCCGTTCGGGCCGCTGACCACGCTGGGCGCCGACGCGGCCGGAGCACGGCTCGCCTACTGCGCGGGGCTCAAGATCCACACGGTGGACGCCACCTCCGGCGCCGGCCTCGGCTCGGTGGACCTGCGCCTGTCCGTGGACGCCGGGCGGATGTCGCCGGATCTCGCGCGCCTGGTCGTGGGACGGCTCGACACCCTGGCCCTGGTCGAGGTGGCCACCGGCCGCCTGCTGCGCGAAGCGCAGGCTCCGGGCGGATCCGTGGCCTCGCTCGCCGTCACGGCCGACTTCCGGACGGTGGTCTTCGGTCGGACGAACGGCACGCTGGGCCTGTGGGACCTCGGCCAGGAGGGCCCGCCGCGGGTCCTGGCGAGCGTCCCCGGGCACGACGACGAGATCCAGGCCGTGGCGGTCTCCGCCGACGGCGCGACCCTGGTCGCGTTCAGCTACGGCAGCCACAAGATCCACGTGCTCGACGTCAAGACGGGCGCCTTCCGGCGCGAGATCGACCCCCAGGAGTGGTGGCTGGGCGCGCAGGGCCTGCTGCTCTCGCCCGACGGCCGCCGTCTGGTGGTCGGGGGCGACCGGATCCAGGCGTTCGACGTGGAGACCGGGGCGCTGCTCGGCGCGCTCGAACCGCCCTCGCACGCGGCGCTCCTCGCGGTGGACGCGGGCTTCACCACGCTCGCCTCCGGCCACAAGGACGGCGCGGTCTACGTCTGGAGGCTCCCCCCCGCGCCCCCCCGGTGACGCCGGAGGGCCGCGGCGGGGGCTCAACGGCCGTCGGCGGGCGCCTCGTCGGGGCCCCCGGTGACGGCGGGCGCGCGGAAGCGCGTGGGCACGGTCGCGCGCTTGAGGAACAGCAGCGCGAAGGCGGCCCGCACGGGGAGGTGGCTCTCGTGCCCCTCGGCGCCCGCGATCGGCCACGAGCCGTCGGCCTGCTGCTGGCGCACGAGGTACTCCGCGCCCTCGCGGTACCAGTCGTGCCGGCCCAGCAGCGTCACGCCCAGCAGCGAGCAGGCCCGCTCCATGCCGTAGAGGTAGTAGTAGTGCCAGGAGGCGCCCAGACCCGGGTTCTTCGTGACGTCGAAGTTCGAGCCCATCCAGGCCAACCCGTCGGTGAGCGCCCGGTCCAGCTGCGCCCGCTCCTCGCGCGTGAGCCGCTGGGCCGCCGGCAGCCGCTCGTCGTCGAGCCGGTCCTTGACGATGGCCAGCGAGGAGATGCCGGCGCAGGTCATGCTGCCGGTCACGGAGCCCTTGGCCAGGTACGGGAACCCGCGCGCACGCGCCTTGCCCGCCTTCACCCAGCGCCCGTAGCGCCCGCTGGCGTCCCAGGCGGGGTTCTCCATCCAGACCGGCACCTCGGGCCCCGTCGCCTGCTGCCAGGCGAGCAGGCGCTTCATCGCCCGGCGGTAGGCGGCGGGCGGCGCGTCCAGGCCCAGGCGCCCGGTGGTCACGAGCGCCATCAGGGCGTACTGGCTGGCCGACTGGTCCTCGTCGTCGCCGACCGGGCCGGGGTAGCGCCAGAGGGCTTCCTTCTGGGTCGCCACGAACCAGTCGGTGATCTCCTTCAGCTCGGTCCGTTCGGCCGCCGGCAGGCGCACCTTGGGCTTGGGCGCGCCCCCCGGGGCTCCCGCCTTGGGCGCCGGGTGCTCGACGTAGAGCGCGTCGTAGAGCATCACGACCACCGCCGCCGCGTAGGTGTGGTAGCCGCCAGGGGGCTGCCCGTTCGCGCTGACGCCGCGGGCCTCCGAGAGGAAGCGCGACATCGCCTTCAGCCCCTGCCGCATCGCCGGGTGGTTCGCCTTGATCCCCGACTTGGCCAGCGCGAGCAGCGGGAGCGCCTGCTCGCCGTAGCGGTTCACGTCGATCGGGCGCAGCTTCCCGGGAGGGGCGACGGGCGGCGGCGGGTCCCAGGAGCCGTCGTCCTTCTGGGTGGCGAGCAGCCAGGCCGCGCCCCGGTCGATGGCGGCGTTGACCCGCCCGACGAAGGCCCGTCGCTGCTCCTCGGTCTCGGGGAGCTCGGGCGGCTCCAGGTCCAACGGGTCCCCGCCCGCAGGCCCGGGCGCAGGCCCGGGCGCAGGCGGATCGTCGGCCGCGACGACGCGCGCCCCCATGCGCCCGAGGAGCAGCAGGCTCAGCGGCGCGAGCAGCGAGGCCCGGCGGGTGAGGAGGTGGTCCACGGCCTTAGCCCGCCCCCCAGGCGCGGCCCGCGCCGCGCCGGAGGGGGTGGTGCCCCGGGTGGCGGCCCCGACGCGTCCGGGCCGGCGGCAGGCCGGGCACGTCCACGCGGGCAGGGCGGCGCATGCGGAGTCTCCCGGGGGGACCGGACCACCCTCAGCCTACGCGGAGCGCCCCCGGGCCGCCGGGACGGCCGGCGGCGCGGCAGCGTCCTACGTCGCCCTCTGGACGCTGGACTGGGGCATGCCGGGGCGCTGGAGGGCCCTCCTGCTGGGCGCCCCGCAAGCGGGGCGCCGTGGAAGGCCCGCAGCGGCGAGGCCGCCCGCGCCCCGGTATCGTCCGCGCCATGCGCGTCCTCCCGCCGTTCGGCCTGCCCCTCCTGCTCCTGGCCGCGCTGCCGCCGCCCTCGCGCGCGGACGACGCCGAGGAGGCACGGGCCAGGCTCGAGCGGCAGCTCGACGCGCTCGTCCACGAGGCCGGGCTCGCCGCAGACGCGCCCGGCGTCGCCGTGCTCGTCACCGACGCGCACGGCGTGCGCCTCAAGCGGACGCACGGGCTGGCGAACGTCGCCACGCGCGCGCCGATCCGGGCCTCGACGACCTTCGAGCTCGCCTCCGTGTCGAAGCACGTCGCGGGCTCCGCCGTCCTGCTCCTCGTGCAGCGCGGCAGGCTGCGCCTGGGCGACGACGTCCGCAAGCACCTGCCCGAGCTCCCGGTCTACGACCCCAAGCACCCGATCACCGTCGACCACCTCTCGCGCCACACGTCCGGGCTGCCCGACTACCTCGCCTGGGAGGGCCCCGAGCCGGCGAAGGGCTACCTGACGAACGCGGACGTGCTGGCCGAGTTCGCGAGGCGCAAGGACTCCTCACCGCTCGTCTTCACGCCCGGCGAGCGCTACGAGTACAGCAACAGCGGCTACCTGCTCCTCGCCTGCCTCGTGGAACGGCTCTCGGGCCAGTCGTTCGGCGCGTTCCTCGCCAAGGAGTTCTTCGGACCGCTGGGGATGAGGACCGCCTGGGTGCACGAGAGCCCGGCCGTCCCGGCCGCGGCGACGGCGGTCGGCTACACGGCCGAGGGTGACGGGTGGAAGGCGACCTGGGCGGCGCCCTCGAAGGAGAAGCACGAGACGCTCTTCGCGACGGGCGATGGCAGCGTCTGGGCGAGCCTGGACGACCTGGAGGCCTGGGACCGCGGCCTGCGCGCCGGCAAGCCGCTGAAGCCGGAGACGCTGATGGGCGCGCTCACGCCCGGCCGGACGAACGCCGGGGAGCCGGTGCCCTACGCGATGGGCTGGAACGTCGAGTACGGGGAGGACGGCGCGGTGGCCGGCTTCCACCACTCCGGCCGGTGGGGCGGTTTCGAGACCTTCGTGCGCCACGACGTCGGGACCGATCGGACCGTCTTCGTGCTGTCCAACCGCGGCGGGTTCGAGGCCGGCGAGCTGGCCCACGCGGTCGGCGCCCTGTTCGACGAGTGACGGCGGGTGCGGGCCTACCAGCGCAGGTCGCTCGGACCCGGTGCCAGGGGATGGGTCGGGAAGGTCTCGCCCTGGATCGTCGTGCCGCCGTAGCCGACGGGCGCCACCGCCCGGAGGAACCGTGCGGGGAAGTCGAGCGTGGGCTCGGTGAGCCCGTCCAGCCGCGCCACGTGCTCCGGCGCCAGGCGCACGGCCAGGGCCCCGAGGTCGTCCTCCAGCTGCTCCACGGTGCGCACGCCCAGGATCGTGCTGACCACCCCCGGCCGTCCCTGCACCCAGGCCAGCGCGACGCGGGCAGGCGTGGTCGCGAGCTCGCGGGCCACCTCCTCGAGCGCGTCCATCAGCGCGTAGAAGCGCTCGTCGAGCTGCTTGAGCAGGCCGGGCCCGCGGCCCGGCTGGTCGCGCCCGCGGGTGGCGCGCCGGTACTTGCCGCTGAGCAGCCCCGAGCGCAGCGGCGACCAGGGGGTGATCCCCAGGCCCAGCTCCAGGGCCATCGGCACGAGCTCGCCCTCCACCGTGCGTTCGAGCAGGGAGTACTCGACCTGGAGGGCCACGAGGGGGGCCCAGCCCCGGAAGGCCGCCAGGGTCTGCGCCTGCGCCGTCTTCCAGGCCGGCGTGTCCGAGAAGCCCAGGTAGCGCACCTTGCCCGCGCGCACGAGGTCGTCCAGCGCGCGCAGCGTCTCCTCGATCGGCGTGAAGCGGTCCCAGCAGTGCAGCCAGTAGAGATCCACGTGGTCGGTGCGCAGCCGCCTCAGGGAGTCCTCGAGCGCCGCCACGATCGACTTGCGGCCGGCGCCGCCGCCGTTGGGGTCGCCGCTCCACAGGTTGCTGAAGAACTTCGTCGCCAGCACGGCCCGACGCCGGCGCGCCGGGCTCGCGCCCACGAGGTCGCCCAGGATCCGCTCGGCGTGCCCCTTCGTGTAGAAGTTGGCCGTGTCGATGAAGTTCCCGCCCCGGTCGAGGTAGCAGTCGAGGATGCGGGCCGACTCGGCCTCGCTGGCGCCCCAGCCCCAGTCCTCGCCGAAGGTCATCGTGCCCAGGCAGAACGGGCTCACGCGCAGCCCCGAGCGGCCGAGCGTCACGTAGCGGTCGAGCATGCGCGCCTCCGGCCGGGGAGCATACCGGTCGGGCGCGCAACGCCCCGCGGCGCCGGATCGCGAGCCGCCCCCGAGGCCTACCGCGGGCCGAGCGGGCCCAGGCCGCCGGGCATCGGGAAGGGCTCGTGGGGGTTGATCGGCGTGCGGTACTTGGACGGGGTCGCCTGCCAGAGCTCGCTGAGCGACCGGCGCACGGCCTCCGCCTTCTCGCTCAGCGCCGGCAGGCCGGCGGGGTAGCCGTCGCCCAGGGTGGTCACCACGTCGCGCAGGAAGTCCAGGCGGGCATCGAGCACTCGGCCCAGGGCGGCCACGACCGGATCCTTGCCGTCCTCGGAGTTGACCAGCCCGCGCAGCTCGAGGAACCGCGGCAGGAGCTCGGTCTGCACCCGCTTCGAGATCGACTGACGCTGCTCCGGCGCGAGGCTCCCCTCGTCGATCTGGGCGAGCAGGGGCTTGAGCTCCTCCAGCAGCGGGGCCTCGCGCTTGCCGTACTCGGCCGCCAGCTCGACGCCGGCCGGCACGTCCCGACCCATGCAGCGCACCACGGAGACGGCCGCCGCGGTGAGGCCCACCAGGACCGAGATCACCGTCTGCCAGCCGCGGCGCCCGCTCGGCCGGGCCTCGGCCCGACCGCGACCTCCCGCTGCCGCACCGTCGTGCTCCGGGCCCGTCCCGGCCCCGCCCCCCTCCCCCGAGGGGGCGAACAGGCCCGGGACGTCGCCCGCGCGCTTCCACGCCGTGCGATCGGCGCTGAGCTCCATGCCCGGCTTGAGCCGGCCGGAGGCGGCCAGCTCGCGGATGCGCGCCTTGGGGAACGGTCCCTGGACCGAGTCGCCCTGACGGATGTAGAGCCCGCCGGGGGCCTCAGCGTGCGGTTCGTTCGGCATGGGAGCCCCCGAGGAGGAGCTGAACCTAGCCAGCCGCGCCTCGCGACGCAATCCCCCCTCCCCGCGGGTACGGGGTCCGTTCGCGATCCGGACGCCGAGCGGGGGCGCACCGACGCGCTGGAGGGGGGCTCGATGGGGCGCCCCGCAGGCGGGGCGCGGGCTCAGCGCCTCTTGCGCTCGGCGGCGTCGGCGAGCCGGCGTGTGACGAGCGTGGTCTTCTTCTCGGAGACCACGGCCTCGATCCAGGCGAAGACGTCCTTCATCTCGGCGGCGGGCAGGGAGTGGCCCGCCTGGTGCTCCAGGACGATCACCTCGTAGCCCTTGGCGGCGAGCGCCTTCTCGGCCGCCGGCGCGGTCTCGGTGAAGTTCGAGTCCTTGGGGTCGCCCACCAGGATCACCGTGGGCGCGGGCGTGGGCTTCTCCCCGGGATCGAAGCTCTGGCGGGCCGAGCCGGCCAAGATGAGCCCGCGGAAGCGCGCGGCCTCCTCCGGCTTGCAGACCACGTCGTCCCAGAGCCGGAAGCCGCCCCCGGAGAACCCGAGGGCGAACAGCCCGCCGTCCTTCAGCGCGAACTGGCCGCGCAGCGCCGCGAGGTACTTGGGCGCGTAGCCCTCCGCCTTCTGCTGGTTGTCGCAGCGCTCCAGGGCGATGAGCAGCAGCGGCGCCTTGCCGAGGTGGACCCGGACCGTCTGGAGGAACCCCGCGGCCGTGCCGCCGTTGCCGTGCAGCAGGAGCACGGCCGGGACGGGCCGCTTGGGCGAGTAGCCGGCGGGCACGAGGGCGACGAAGCGCTCCTCCTGCCCGTCGATCGTGACGACGCCCTCCTGCACACCCTTCTTCCAGGCCGGCAGGGGGGGCGAAGCCGGCTCCTCGGCCTCGAGCCCGCGCAGGGACGACCCTGTGGAGCCGGGCGACGGCCCCGCGAGCCCGACGACGAGCAGTGCCAGGGGCAGCCTCAGCAGCAGGGATGTCCAGGCCGAGGCCGTCACGGGGGCTCCACAGGGTCGTGCCGGCACGCGCGGGACCGGGCACGGGACACGCTCGGCACGGGGCGTCCGGCACCGGACGCTCCGGGCTACTGCCGCAGGACGTTACCCGAGCCCCCGCCGACGGTCTGCAGCGGCAAGTGCCCTCCCATGCCGTTGCCGTCGCAGGCCTGCCCGGACGCCGAGGTGAGGGTGAGCACGTCGCCCGCCACCGTGAACAGCAAGGTGATCGGGAACAGGTGACAATCGTCGGTGGGCGCGGGCACGGCGGTGGCGACGAGGGTGAGCTGGTCGCCCGAGAGCGATCCGCCCAGGTTGGCCGCCTCCCCCGGGTCGGACGGCTCGCTCAGGGTGATGCTGCCGGAGATGCTGCTGCCCAGCTGCACCATCTGGGCGGTCATCAGCACGGTGGTCGGGGCGCCGTCGAGGGTGACCTGCAGCGTCCCGGCCCAGTTGCCGGTGAGGGGGCTGCCCCCGCCGCCGCCGCCGCCGTCATCGGAGCCGCCCCCGCCTCCGCAGGCGCTCAGCGCCAGGAGCAGGGCCGGTGCGGCCAGGCGACGCAGGATCGGGAGCCGGGGAAAAAGGCGCATGGGAGATCCTCCGACCGGAGAGCATACCCAGGCAGCGGTGCGGTGTCAGCGGAACGGTGTCTGACGCAGAGTCGCACCCCATTTCGCGCCGGCGGCCGTTCTCGGGGCTCAACGGTGTCAGACACCGAAGCGACAGACACCGAAGCGACACCGAAGCGCCCTGCTCAGCCGGAGGCCCGCCTCAGCAGCGAGCGGATCCACTCGGCTTCGGCGGCCAACCCCTGGCGGTCGTACCAGGCGCCGAGCGCCCGGTAGCGCGCCTCGACGTCGAGCCGCGTGGCATGGACGACCTTGCGCAGACAGCCGGGGCAGAGCTGCAACGGGGCGCGGTCGAGCTCGCCCACGTGATTGCTGCCGTTGAGCAGGCAGAGGCGCTCGATGCAGTGCTCGAGGCCCAACAGGTGCCCGACCTCGTGCGTCACCACCTTGAGGCAACGGCGCAGGACGAGCCGCCGCTCCTCGGGAGGCCGCTCGGCGGGGTCCGGCCGGGGGCCGGGGAAGGACGGGTCCATCCGCGCGAACGAGAACACGCCCACGCCGAAGCGCAACGAGGCCTGGCCGAAGACGAAGTTCCAGCTGGGCTCGGGGTAGAGGTCGTCCACCGTGAGCGCCAGCACGCACACCAGGTCGCTCGTGATCTCGCCCTCGAGCCAGCGCAGCACGTCCTTCGTGAGGAGCTGCCGGGCGCGCGACTGCGGGTTCGTCCGCGTGAGCAGGTCGGGGGGGCGCTGGGGTGCCTCGGTCGCCACGGGCAGCCCGTAGTAGGCCTCGAGGTGCTGCGCCAGCAGGACCGGGTCCACACCGAGCCCCCCCAGGTCGTCCAGGGGCTGCAGCCGGACCGTTCGCCGCGAGGCGGTCACCTGGCGTCGGGGCGCCTCGCGGAACTCGGCCAGGCTCTGTCCCGGCTCCTCGTGCTGCGCCAGCCAGTCGGACGGCCCCGGGGGCGGCAAGCGCGGGAAGAGGGCGAGGTCGTCCACCGCGAGCAGCGCACGAGCAGGCGGCGCACGGTCCGGCGCCGCCGGGGGCGCCGCGCGCTCCACGGGGTCGCGTGGGGGCGGGGTGCGCCGCTCGCGCGCGGCCTGCCAGACGAGCCCGCCCACGACCGGCAGCATGGCCAGGAACAGCGGGAGCCGGCCCATGCGAGGGGCAACGGCGCCCGGGTCGCGCGGTTCAGCCGCTGATCGTGCGGTGCCAGGCGCCGGACGATCCGGAGGGGGGTCACGGCGCGCCGTCGTTCTCGGCGATGGCGATCACGCGGTTGGCGATCAGGCGGCCGAGGTCCAGGCCGGCGTCGTTGTCGAAGGAGTAGTGGATGCCACCGTACAGGCGCGAGTTCTTGGCGTCCGTGGCCATCGAGGCCAGGCTCGAGGCGTGCCCCGGCAGCAGGAACGACAGCACCTGCGAGGCGGCTCCCGACGTGCTCGAGTGCCCCGAGGGGTAGGCGGGGAACGGTGGCGTGGGGATGCCGGGGACCGTCGTCCAAGCCGGGTCCAGGTTGGCGCGGATCTCGGTGATGGGGCGCACCACGCTGAAGTGGAACTTGTTCCACCAGCAGGCGATGAACGCGTCGGCCTGGGCGGCGTTGAGCAGGGCCAGCAACCGGGCCATGCGGCACTCGTTCAACCCGTCGGCGGTGGCGAGGTCGACGGCGATCTGATTCCAGTGGCCCGGGGGCGTGGCCGTGCCCCCACCGTCGGCCCAGAACGTGGCGCTGGCGACCAGGGCGGGCGTGAGGGCCAGGCTCACGGCGTGCACTTCGTTGCGGAAGTAGGTGAACTCGGCGCTCCCGAAAGCCGGGGGCGTGGGGCAGACGAGGTCGCCGCCCGTGGCGAGCACGAACGGGCGCACCCCGCCCCAACCGGGCAACAGCGCCGGCGCGAAGGCCGGGGGCGTGGGCGTCCACAGCCCGGTCCCGGGGCCGGGCGAGGGCACGTAGGGCGCGCCCCCGGGCAGGTTCGACGCCACGCCGGGCGCGTCGGCGCCGTCGGACTGGGCGTCGGCCACCACCGCCGCCCCGACGGCCTGCCCCAGCGCGCGGCCCGCCTCGACGTCGCTGCGGAAGGCGACGCCGGCGATCAGGTCGGCGTCCAATGCCGACTGGAGCAGGGCGTCCACCGTGGCCTGGTCGGCGGGGTTCGTGAACAGGGCGCGCAACACCTCGCGGGCCGCCGCCGACAGGCAGGCCCGCTCGGAGACGTAGGAGGGGCTGCCGGGCTCGGCGCCGGCCAGCGGCGGAGCGCCCGCGAACGCGGAGGGGCGCGCCCGCAGGTGCGTGTACTTGCAGCGGAACGCGGCCACCATCGCGTCGTGCATGGCGATCGAGAGCAGCGCGTAGCCGCGGCTCGCGCGCGGGGGGTTCATCGAGCGCAACGCCACCAGCGAGCGCGCCAGCTCGTTCCAGCGCTTGCACACGCCCAGGTCCCACTGCGCCACGTCGGCCAGCTGTGCGGGGGTGCGCGCGGCGGCGAAGGCGGCCAGCTCGGCCAGCTCGGCGCCCGTCTGGTCGGAGCCGGGGAGCGGGGGCGCGGGCGGCGTGAACGCGGCGGCCGCGGGGTCGATCACCCACGTGCGCCAGGTGCCTGCCGTGGGCTCGGCCCCACCCGTGGAAGGGAACGAGAGGCCTGCGTCGCTGCTGCCACCGCTGCCGCACGCGGGTGCGAGGGCGAGCAGGCACAGGACGGGCAGCAGGCGCAGGAGGGACGGCGTGGCGGGCATGGGGCGGCTCTCCGGCGACGGGATCGGCGCAGCGGTCGTGGGGGAACGCGCTGCGCGCAGCGCGCATTCCCCTTCGTCCCACCGACCGGCGCGCGACGCAAGCCCGGGGAATGGGCGCCGGGGCGCGCTCGTTGGCTCGAGCGTGCGCCGCCCCGGCGCTCCAGGGAGCGCGGCCTGCCGCCGCGAGAGGAGGCATGCATGCTCAGGAACGTACGCACTTGGCTGCTCACGCCCGTAGGCGTGGCGGCCGCAACGCTGGTCCCCGCGGCGACGGCCTGGGCCGATGCGACGCGCACGGACCGCGCGGTCCAGGACGCCATCGACGGCTACCTCAGCCCCGCCGGCCCCGACGGGAGGCTGGTCGGGGGCGCGGGCGGCGCCGGCTACGACCGCGGGTTCTGGATCCGCGGCGGGGAGGCCTCGCTGCGCATCAACGTGGTGATGCAGGCACGGTTCGAGGCGCTGGACTGGGACGACGAGCGGGCGGCGCCGACGCCCGGCCGGGACCTCTCCGGCTTCTCGCTGCCGCGCACCGCGCTGCTGCTCTCGGGCACCGCCCCCTGCCGCATGTCGTGGCTGGCGATGCTCGAGTTCGGGCACCACGGCGGGCCCGACGGGAACGCGAACCTGGAGCGCACGGGGTTCTTCTTCAGCAACGGGGCCTCGTCGGGAGGCGGGACGATGCCGGGCGCGCTGCGCGAGGGTTGGATCGAGCACGAGGTCTGCGAGGCCCTGAACCTCCGGATGGGCATGATCAAGATCCCCGGCACCCGCCAGCTGATGGTGCCCGCCCCGCGACAGCAGTTCGTGGACAAGAGCCTGTCCGCCGTCTACGCGGGGCAGGCGATGTGGGGCTACCTGGACGTGAACCGCGACTTCGGGCTGATGGCGCACGGGCGCCTGGGCCGGCTCTCGTACATGGCCAGCGTGAGCAACGGAGACGGCGCCACGGTGCGCAACGTGCTCAACGCGCGCACCGAGGACGACCTCGCCTACGCCGTGCGCGCCGACTTCGACGTGCTCGGCCGCAGCAGCTTCACCGAGGGCGCCGTGTACCAGGACTCGTGCCCGCCCACGCTCCAGGTGGGCGCCTGGGCCGCGACCTACCACGACCAGAGCACGGACGGGCCGCACGTGACCTTCGGGGAGAAGCTGGGCTTCGGCGTGGACCTGGCCGCGGGCTGGGGCGGGCTGGCGCTGACCGGGGCCTACAGCGTGCTCGAGCAGAAGAACAGCGACGTGGGCGCAAACTACGAGGGCACGTCCTGGCTGGCGCAGGTGTCGTACCTGTTCCCCCGCACGGCCTGGGAGGTGGCCGCCCGCGTGAGCGGCTACACCCACGAGGCGCCCTTCGCAGGGACCTTCGGCGCGACGGAGATCGCGGGCGCCCTCACCTACTACCTGGACGCCCACTGGAACAAGCTCACGCTGGACGTCGCGCTGATCGGCGCCGAGGACGACGGCCACATCCTGGGCGACGTCATGGCCGGCTACAGCGGCAACGGCGCGGGCAACCTGCTCAGCGACCAGACGCTCATCCGCTTCCAGTGGCAGCTGGTCCTGTGACGGAGGGGCCGTAGGCCCCCCGCCGCGGAGCTGCTTCCAGGGTCATGGCCACCAAGTCAGGGGTGGGGCCCTTCGGAGGGCGAGACCTCCTTGCGGAAGGGCCTATGGATGGC
>CAZPOZ010000009.1:0-18137 GCA_964588235.1 uncultured Planctomycetales bacterium | reverse complement strand
AGGCGCGTCGTCGTCGTCATCGGCCTTCCGCTACCGGCCCAGCGCGCCGGTCGCTGGGGCACGGCCTGCAGAGGCCATCCATAGGCCCTTCCGCAAGAGAAGTCTCGCCCTCCGAAGGGCGCCACCCCTAACTTGGTGGCCATGAGCCCGAGCGCCCCCCGGGAGCCCGCCCGATGACGCTGGACGAGCTGGTGGCCGACGGCTGGCAGCGACACGCGCAGGAGCCGGAGACCGTGCTGCGCCAGCTCGCACAGCAGGTCGGCCTGGTGAGCGAACCCGGGCACCTGGCCCCCTTCGCCGGGCTGGTCACGCACGTGGCCGGCGAGCACCTGGGGCGCTTCGAGGAGGGGCTCGCCCTCCTGAGCCGGCTCGAACGCCTCCCCTGGTTCCAGCCCTCCGCCCCCGAGGCCCGCTCCGTGGCGCGCAGCCGGGCCGCCCTCGAGCTGGCCGCCGGCGACGAGTCCGCCGCCGAGCGCTCGCTGGCGGCGGGGCTCGGGCCCGGCGCGACGGCTCCCGCCTCCGACCGGGTACGCGCGCTGGCCACCGCCGCGTCGGCGCTGGCGGCGCGCGGACGCACGGCCGAGGCGGGCCGGGCCCTCGAGCGCGCGCTCCACGAGGTCGGGCCCGCCCCTCGGGCCGACGACCCGGCCGTGCGGGCCCTGGCCGTCACGGGCAACAACCTGGCCGTCGAGCTCGAGAACCGGGCCGCCCGCACGCCCGCGGAAGACGGGCTCATGGTGCGGGCCGCCGAGCTGGGGCTCACCTACTGGAGCCTGTGCGGGGGCTGGGAGCAGCGCCAGGCGGCCCACTACCGCCTCTCGCACGCGCTGCGCAAGGCCGGCCGCGCCGCCGAGGCCCGCGAGCAGGCCCTGCGCTGCCAGGCGCTCGTGGCCTCCCACGGGGCGCCCCCCGCCGAGTCCCTGTTCGCCTTCGAGGCGCTGGCGCACGCCCAGCTCGCGCTCGGCGAGCGCGCCGCCGCCCACGCGGCCCGCGACGCCGCCCGGGCCCTGCTCCCCGCGCTCGCCGACGAGGGCTGGCGCGAGGCGGCCACCACCGACCTCGAGGCCCTGGACGCGGCCCTGCGCGCCGCCCCTCCCGCCCCGCCTCAGGCCCCGGGGACGCCCCCCGGCCCGCCCCGCTGAGCCGGTTGCGGCGCCGGGGCCGGCAGCAGCCCCAGGTGCTCGGCCAGGCCGGGGTTGCGCGCGCCCGTGCGCCAGAGGAAGGCGTCGAGCACGTAGTGGCTCGCCTGGGGCACGGCGAGCAAGGCCACCACCACCGAGGCCAGCGCGGGCGAGAGCTCCACCTCGGGGCCCGGGAACAGAGCGGCGTGGTCGTGCCAGAGCAGCCGGTCCCACAGGCCCTCCTCCAGCCAGGCCGCCAGCACGAGGGGCCCGACGTAGAGCAGCGCCCGCCCGGGGCGGAACACGGCCGCCACGGGGCCGGCCTCGCCGGCGAAGCGGGCCCGGCCCCAGCGGTGCACCACGACGGCGTAGGGCACGCCGTGCAGCAGCACGTTGCTCGCGGTGAACGCCAGGTCGCTCTCCAGCAGCACGATGCCCCCCACCCAGGCCGCCCAGGTGCTGCCGAGCACGAGCAGCCGCGCGCGGTTCACGCCCCGGCCCACGAGCGCGTCGCGTGCGCACAGGGCCAGCCAGGCGACGAGCACGACCCCGTGGAGCAGGCCGGCCGCGAGCGCCACGCCGCGCGGCAGGCCCGGGGCGAAGTCGCCCGGCACGAACCAGACGAAGGCCCGCGGCAGGTGCGCGTGCCACCACAGGAGCGGGAACACGGTGGCGGCGTAGACCGCCAGCCGGTCGAAGGCCAGCCGCCGCCGGTCGCGCTCGCCGCCCTGCCGCGCCACGTAGGTCATCCAGCCCACCTGCTGGCGCACGAAGTGGAACGCGGCCAGATAGGCCAGCACGCGCCAGAAGAGCAGCCCGTCCTGGCGGTGCAGCAGCAGGCCGAGGGCGAAGCAGCCGAGCGGCACGCCCAGCAGCAGACCGGGCCGCAGGCGCCGCTGCTCGGGGTCGAGCCAGGCGCGGAAGGCGGTCGCGTGCACGTGCGCCACGTCGCAGCCCACGACGAGCAGCAGGAAGGCCCAGGGCGGCAGCCCGTCGCGGGGCAGGCCGAGCAGCGCGCCCAGGGCCACGAGCAGCGCCGCGAGGAGCACCGGGCCGCCGAACACGGCCAGGTCGCCGCGGGCCGAGAGCAGCCAGCCGTCGCGCACGCGGGCCGGGACGGGGGACGCGGCGGAGGACGGGCTCACAGCCATGGCCACCCAGTGGGGGCGAGGGCCCTTGGTAGGGCGAGACCCCTCGCGCCGAAGGGCCTGCGGATCGTCTCCCCAGGCCGTGCCCGAGCAACCGGCGCGCTGGGCCGGTAGCGGAAGGCCGCTGACGACGACGACGCGCCTGCGGTCTGCGCAAGGAGGAGGAAGCGGCCTGAGCGCCCGGCTCCAGCGCGCCGCACGCGCCTCGCGTCGCCCGACTGGATTGCGTTGGGGCTCACAGCAGCGACTCGAAGGGGCGGCCGAGCGCCCGCAGCACGTCCTCCGCCGCCCGCACGCCGCTCCACTGCGCTTCCTCGAACAGCGGCAGGCCGAGCACGTCGCCGCCGGCGAAGCGCACGCGACCCAGCGGCTCCCCGGCTCCGCGGCGCGCGGCGCTCCACAGGAACCCGGGCGTGGGCCGGATCATGGCGTGCCCCCAGCGGCGCACGTCGATGGAGGTCACGCACTCGTCGAGGTCGGCGTGGGCCCGCGTCAGGTCGGCGAGGATCGCGTCGCGCCACGCGCCCCAGGGCGCGGCGAGCAGGGCCGCGCGGTCGCCGGCGACGTCGCTCCCGGGGTAGGGGCGGTACCAGGTCCAGACCTCCTCGAGCCCGGCGCGGTCGGCCTGGTGGTTGGCCACGACGTAGCCCAGCGAGTCGCTCTCGTAGAGCACGTTGTCCCAGGCCTGGGGGAAGCCTCGCGAGCGCGGTCGCCGGCTCAGGACCAGGTTGGCCACGGCCCAGGCGCCGTGGACGAACGGCGCCCGCTCGGCGGCCAGGGCGGGCAGCAGCCGCCGCGCGACGAAGCGGGGGACGGCCAGGATCACGTGCCGCGCGACCGTCTCCCGCAGCAGGCCGGCGCCGAGGTCGGCCCACCGCACGCGGACGCGGTCGGGCGAGGGCTCCACGCCGAGCGCGAGCGCGCCCGTCCTCAGGTCGGCCTGCGACGCGCGCAGCAGGTGCGTCACCAGGCGCCCGTTGCCCTCGGGCCAGGTGAGCACCGGAGCGACCTCGGCTTCGGGGCCCGTGCGGCGGGCCGTGAAGTAGTGCAGCCCGGCCCAGGCGGAGGTCTGCCCGAGGCCCGCGCCGAAGTCGTCCCGGCAGGCGTACTCGGCGAACCACAGCAGGCGCGGAGAGTCGTAGCCGGCGCGCGACAGCCACTCGGCGAAGGAGATCGCGTCCAGGGCGAGCAGGTCGGGATCCTGGCTGCTGGCCGCCACGGGCAGGGCGAACGCGCGCCGTCCCTGGTCGTCGCGTCGCGCGGCGAGCGCGGCCGTCTCCCGTTCGAAGCGCTCGAGCTGGCCGAGGTCGTCGGCCGAGGCGCCGTCGCGCAGGTAGAGCCCTTCGAGCCACAGGCCCCGGTGGAACACGCGCTCCTCCGGGGCCCGGCAGAGCACGTGCTCTCGGCCCCGCGCCCGGCCGTCGGGGTCGAAGCCGTCCAGCGCGCCCACCTCCGTGAGCAGCGCCACGAGGGCCCGCTGGTCGCGGTGGGGCAGGGGCACGTAGTGCGCGCCCCACGGGTGCGGCACCACCGGCCCGGTCTCGAAGGCCGCCGTCCCTCCCGGCGAGGCCTCGAGCTCGAGCACCGGCACCCCCGTCACCCCCGCCCGCGCCAGCGCCCAGGCGGCCGAGAGCCCGGCGGCCCCGGCGCCCACGATCAGCACCTCGACCTCCTCCCGCGGGCCCGGGGCGGGGAGCGGGCCGCCGTCCCGCAGCAGGCGGTGCGCGGCGGCCTCGGCCCCCTCCACGATGCGCCCGCCCACCGCCCGGCGGCGCGCGCCGCAGCCCGCCGGGAGGGCCAGCGCGCCGGCCGCGCCCGCCAGGCCGGCCAGCGCGTCGCGGCGCGTCAGTCCCACTGCTTCCAGTCCTGCTCGCAGTAGCGCACGAGGATCTGGTTGTCGAGCCGGTTGACCTCCACCTCCACGGGGGCCATGTCCACCGGCAGCACGAACAGGGTGGGCAGCGTGGCCTGGTCGAGGAAGGCGAGCCCGGGCGGCAGCCTCACGGGGTCGGCCACCTGGCGGCGCTGGGCCACGGCGAAGCCCCAGAGCCCGAAGGAGGGCACGGCCACCTGGTAGGGACGCACCGACAGCTCCACGGCCTCCAGCGTGCGCACGACGCACCAGAAGGCGCGCCGGGCGAAGCGCGGGGAGGTGGACTGCACGACGATCGCCCCGTCGGGGGTCAGGCAGCCCAGGATGCGGCGGTAGGCGTGGGTGGTGTAGAGCTTGCCGAGCGCGAAGGAGGTGGGGTCGGGGAAGTCGCACACGACCACGTCGTAGAGCCCGTCGGGGGCCTCGAGCCAGTGGAGCGCGTCGTCGTTGACCACGCGCACGCGCGGGTCGGAGAGGGCGTCGCGGTTGAGGGCCTTGAGCGGGGGGAAGGTGCGCGCCAGCTCGGTCATCGCGGGGTCGATGTCGACCAGGGTCACGCGCTCGACGGCGGCGTGCCGCAGCACCTCGCGCACCGCCAGGCCGTCGCCGCCGCCCAGGACGAGCACGCGCCGCGGGTCGGCCACGACGGCCATCGCCGGGTGGACCAGCGCCTCGTGGTAGCGGTACTCGTCGGCCGAGGCGAACTGCAGCGCGCCGTTGAGGAACAGCTGGAAGCCGCTGCGGCTCTGGGTCACGACGATGCGCTGGTAGGGCGTGGTGCGCGCGTGGACCACCGGGTCGGCGTAGAGGGCCGACTCGGAGAGCGTCTCGGCCTCCCCCGCCAACGCCAGCCCCGCGGTGAGCAGGCCCAGCACGACGACGCAGCGCGCCCGCAGGCCGAAGGTGCGCCGCAGCCGCCCGGCGAAGAGCGCGGTGCTCCACAGCGCCACGGCCGCGTTGAGCAGCCCGAGCAGCAGCGCCGAGCGGATCAGCCCCAGGTCGGGGACCAGCAGGAACGGGAACGCCAGGGCCACGGCGAGCGCGCCCACGTAGTCGAAGGTGAGCACGTAGGAGACGAGCTCCTTGAAGTCGAGCTCGTCCTTCAGGATGCGCATCAGCAGCGGGATCTCGAGCCCGACCAGGGTGCCCACGGCCAGCACCTCGCCGTAGAGGATCGGCCGGAACCAGTGCCCCGAGCCGTAGGCCAGGAACAGGGCCAGCGCCGACGTGCCCCCGAGGAAGGCCACGGCCAGCTCCACGTCGATGAAGCGCTCGACGACGTGGCGCTCGACGAAGCGCGAGAGCCAGGCGCCGATGCCCAGCGCGAACAGGTAGAGCCCGATCGCGGTGGAGAACTGGGTGATCGAGTCGCCCAGCAGGTACGAGGCCAGCGAGCCCGCCACCAGCTCGTAGCCCAGGCCGCAGGCGGCGATCACGAAGACCGTGAGGAAGACGAGCCTCAGGCGCATCCGGGGATCCTGGCGGGAGCGGGCCGCGTCAGCTGGCGATCGCGGCGGCCAGGATGATGGCCAGGCCGATGAGCAGCGAGCCCATGACGATGCTCAGGGCCACGTTCTGGTCCTCCTCGAGCTCCTTGTCGATCGAGAAGGGGGCCAGCCGGCGCAGCAGCCACAACGCCGCGAGGAACATGGCGATCCCGACCGTGCCGAAGAGCACGGCGGCGATCAGGTGCTCGAAGAGCGAGGTCCAGTTCACGGTCACTTCCCTCCATGCAGGCCCTGGTGCCAGAACGTGTACGAGCGCCATCCGCCGGGGCTCTGGCGCACGGCGGGGGCGATGGTGTCGGTGGGCGCGCGACCGGGCTCCCAGCCCACGGCCTCGGACCAGCCGTAGCCGCCCAGCAGCAGGGAGGCGAAGCCCAGGTAGATCTTCCGTCCCAGGGTCATGTCCGGCGGCTCCACGGGGTCTTCGGGCGGCGGTGCTCACTCGGCATGGTCGCTCTCCTGCCAGCGGCGCTTCTCGAAGGTCCAGGAGGCGATGCTCACCACGAGGGCGGGCAGCAGCAGCAGCAGCAGCACGAGCCAGGGCCGTCCCGCGCTGGGGACCTGGCTGCGCACCCGGAGGGTCCACGGCACGGCCGGGCGGGAGGGCCGGCGCGGGAAGCCGGGGCCGGCGCTCACGTACGGCGACGAGCCCTCGAAGTCGCACTCCAAGCGCAGCGCGTAGCGCCCGGCCGGGACCTGTCCCAGCACGACGGCGCCACGTCGATCCCCCTCGCTCCAGGCCTCGCCGTCGGTCACGCCGGACCACTGCTCGGCCGCCAGGGCGAAGTAGCGGACCTCGCCGGAGTCCTCGGCCACCAGCGCGCCCTCGAGCCCGAGCCAGGCGTTGTTCAGCACCGGCACGTCGAGCTCCAGGTGCAGGTTGGCCCGCGACGCGGTCAGCTCGAACGGCTCGGTGAACACCACGTTGGGCTCGGGGGCCGCGGGGGCGGCGGGGGCGCCGGCGGGATCCGGCGGCGTCGCGCCCGGACCGGCGGGCACGACAGGCTGGGCGGGGCCGGGGGGCGCGGCCGCGGGCGCCGGCGGCTCGGTCCAGCTCCCGGACACGCGGAGCACCTCGCGGCGCTGGTGGCTGACGCCGAACCCGATCCACAGCGCCAGCAGCGCCAGCGCCGCCAGGGCCGTGGTGCGCCACCAGCCGCCGCGCACCTCCCGCCAGCGGTTGGGCTGGTGCGGGGCCACGCCGGCGGGCGCGGGCAGGGCCACCTTGGGGCCGAAGGCCGCCTGGACCTCCTCGCGCGCCAGGTAGCGGCCGAGCGAGGCCACGCGCTCCGTGTCGCTGCTCTCCAGGGTGACCATCTCGGGGGGCGCGACCCAGTCGATCGTGCGCACCTTCTCGCCGACGCGCACCTCCCAGTAGACCTCCCCCATCACGACGTCCACCGTGGCCTCGCCCGACTGGAAGTGACGGAAGTGGCGGCCGCCCAGGTGCAGGTCGCCGCTCTTGCGGTTCACGTCGCCCAGGTTGAGGGGCTCGACCAGCGACCAGTGCCCCTGGGCCTCGACGAGCCAGCGGTAGCCGCCCCCCTCGACGCGCAGCAGGTACTCGGCCCAGGGGTAGCGCACGCCGTCCACGCGCACGGAGCGCACGAGCATGGCCAGCACCTCGACCGAGAGGCCCCGCAGCTTCACGCGGGCGCCCAGGGGCAGGGCCGGCGCCTTGAGCCGGCGCTTGTGCTCGTCCACCACGCGCGCGTCGGGGGCCGTCGCGTCGAGCAGCGAGCCGCAGGAGGGGCAGCCGACGCGCTTGGCCTCGTCAGGGTGCCTGAGGTCGATGCTCTGGCCGCAGGCGCCGCAGGAGATGCGCCGGGCGGCCACGCGCCGCGGCTCGCGCTCGGGCACGGTGGACCGGTCGATGCCCAGCGAGGCCACGTCCACGGTCTGGCCCACGAAGCACAGCACGGGCGGTCCGCTCTCGCCGTAGGTCAGGGTGGCGAAGGCGCCCCCCGGCCCCCGGAGGTCGGCGTAGGCGTAGGTGGCCCCCGGCCGGAGGTCGGCGGGCAGCTCCCCGCGGGCGGTCGTGACCCGCCCCTGGCCCACCTCGGCCACGACCCACGAACGGTCGGCGAAGCTCGTGGACAGGCCGGGCTCGAGCTCCTCGCGCAGGGGGCCCGCCGGCGCGGGCAGCTCGCGCGAGAGCAGCAGCTCGCCCTGGGCCTCGGCCAGCCAGGCCGTGCTCCCGTCGTCCAGCGCCAGCGCCCACTCGTTCCAGGGGCCCGCGCCGTGGTCGAGCTGCACCAGGCCCACGGCCACCCAGCCCAGGTCGCGCCGACGCCCCGTGGCCCCCAGCGCCAGCACGGTGTCCACGTCGGCCACGGCAGCGACCTTGCCCAGCAGCTCGAGGTTCACGTCGCCGCGCCAGGAGGCGCTGTCGCAGTAGGGGCACACGACCAGCAGCGTCGCGCCGCTGCGGAAGGTGAGGGTGGCGCCGCAGCCCGGGCAGGAGGCCTCGCGCGGGCTCACGGCAGCGGCCACCCGATGGCGGGCAAGGCCATCAGGGGGGCGAGACACCCCCCACGGAACGGCAGGCGGAACGCCTCTGGAGGCCGCGCCCAAGCAGCCGGCGCGCTGGGCCGGTCGCGGAAGGCCGATGACGACGACGACGCGCCTGCGGCCTGCGCGAGGAGGAGGAAGCGGCCTGAGCGCCCGGCTCCAGCGCGCCGCACGAGACCCGCGTCCCTCCTCTGGGTGGCGTTGGGGCTCACGGCCCGTCTCCCCCGCGCGCGACCTCGCGCACGCGCACGTCGCGGGCGCCCAGCAGGGCGGCGAGGCGCTCGGCCCAGGGCCAGGGGGCGCGCGCGCGGCAGCAGTAGAGGTCGAGGGCGGCGTGCCCGGTCTCGGGGAAGGTGTGGCAGGCGAGGTGGCTCTCGCTGAGCAGCAGGAAGCCGGTCACGCCCCCGGCGCCCGGGAACACGTGCCAGACCGGCAGGGCCACGGGCTTGAGGCCGAGCTCGGCCACGAGCGACTGGAACACCTCGCCGAGCGCGGCCGCCGAGCGCAGGCGCGCGGCGTCGCAGCCGAAGGCGTCCACGATCCACTGGCGGCCGGCGTCCATCGTCGGGGCACGCTACGGCAGGCCGCCGACGGGCGCAATGCCGCGGCCGCCGGCGCCCCCGGATGTGCTGCGCCTCCCCCTGCGGCGGCGTAGGCTCTGCCCCGCGACGGCGTCCGGAGGCTCCCCATGGTCCAGAAGCTGATCGAGGGCATCCACCGCTTCCGCGCGCAGGACTTCGGCGCGTACGAGACCCTGTTCCGCGAGCTGGCCAAGGTGGGGCAGAACCCTCTGGCGCTGTTCATCTCGTGCAGCGACTCGCGCGTGATGCCCAGCCTGCTCACGATGGCCGACCCGGGCGAGCTGTTCCAGGTGCGCAACGTGGGCAACATCGTGCCGTCGCCGGACCTCCCGGTGGCGGTGGGCTCCACGGCCGCGGCGATCGAGTTCGCGGTCGAGGTGCTCGCCGTGCGCGACGTGGTCATCTGCGGGCACAGCCACTGCGGGGCCATGCACGCGCTGCTCAACGGGACGCCGCCGGGCACGGCGATGCCGCACCTGGAGCGCTGGCTCTCCCACGCCGCGGCGGTGCGCGAGCACGTCGGGCGCCACTACACGCACCTGAGCGACCCCGTGGAGCGCGCGAACGCGGCCGCCGAGGAGAACGTGCTCCAGGGGGTGGAGCACCTGCGGCGCTATCCCTGCGTGGCCCAGCGGCTGCTCGACGGCCGCCTGCGCGTGCACGGCTGGTTCCTGAAGATCGAGACGGCCCAGCTCTACGGCTACGACCCGGCCGCGGGCCAATTCCTGCCGCTGGCCTCGACGCCCTGACCGGGGCGCCGCCGGCTCGCCCGCCTTCGCCCTGGGCAGGACGGCGCGGCGGGCGTACAACGCCCGTGTTGCAAGCCGCTCCATCCCCGAGGGTCGCCCATGCCGCTCCGTCCGTCCCGGCTCTTCGCTGCGCTCCTGCTCGTGCTGCCCGCGTGCGGCGGGGGCGGCGGCGGTGACGACGGCGGCGGCGGAGGCCCGCTGACCCTGGCCTTCGGCGCGCCCAAGGCGCTGACGGCCGGCGCGATCGGCGCCACGAGCCAGCTGCTCGTCGTGACCGACCTGGACAAGGACGGCGACGTGGACGTCGCCGTGGCCAACACCTCCGACAACGCGGTGGGCGTGTTCCTCAACGGCGGCGGCGGCGCGCTGGCCAACCAGGTGAACCACCCCACCGACAACGGCCCCCTGGCGCTGGGGTCGGGGCTGCTCGACGCCGACGCCCACGTGGACCTGGCGAGCGCGAACGGCAACAACAGCCTGAGCCTGCTGCCCAACAGCGGCGCGCTGGGCGTGTTCAACGCCAAGCAGGACACGGCGCTCACGAACACCCCGACGGGCATCGCGGTCGCCGACGTGGACGGCGACGGCGACATCGACCTGAGCTTCCCGCACGTGCTGGGCGGCCTCAAGGTGGCCTTCCGCGGCGCGGCCGCCTACACGGTGCAGGACTTCCCCGGGGGCGGCAAGCTGACGAACCCCAAGGGCGCGGCGGTGGCCGACTTCGACGCCAGCGGGCGTCCGGACGTGGCCGTGGCCGACGCCGGCGGCGACCGGGTCGCGGTCTGGTTCAACAGCGGCAACGCCGGCAGCCCCTTCCCCAGCGCCGGCATCGTGAACACGCTGACGCTGCCGCCGGGCTCGATGCCGCAGGGGGTGGCCGTGGGCGACTTCAACGCCGACGGCAAGCCCGACCTCGTGGTGCCCAACCCCGGCAACAACTCGAAGAGCGTGACCGTGTTCCTGAACCTGGGCGCGGGCGCCTTCGCCCCCGGCGTCACCTCGCCGGGCGGCTCCGACAGCTTCCAGGCGGCGGTGGCCGACTTCGACCGCGACGGCCGGCAGGACGTGGCCGTGCTCGACTTCCTGGGCGGCAACGTCGCCGTCCTGCGGGGGAAGGGCGACGGCACCTTCGAGGCCCAGCAGCTGTTCACGCTGGGCAAGGACGGCGCCAACGCCACGATCCTGCCCCGCTCGATCGCCACGGGCGACGTGAACGGCGACTCCCTCCCCGACCTGGTCGTGGCCAGCGACCTCAACAAGGTCGTCGTGGTGCTGCTGAACACCTCGTCCTGACCGCGGGTTCGAGCCGGCTGGCCGGCCCCCGACGCGGCGGGGCCGACGGGGGGCCGGAGGCCTCGGGGAGACCGACCTCGGCATCGCCATGCCCCCCACCCTCGCCCTGGCCACCTGCGCCGACTACCGCGGCCTGCTCGACGACGACCGCCCCTTCGTCGCGGCCCTCGAGGCGCGTGGCGTGGCCGTGAGGCCGGTGGTCTGGGACGGCCCCGAGGGCCTGGCCGGTCTCGACGGCGTGGCGGGGGTGCTGCTGCGCTCGGTCTGGGACTACTACCGCAAGGCCCCGGCGTTCCGGGCCTGGCTCGACGGGCTCGAGCGGGCGGGCCTGCGCTGCTGGAACCCCCCGGCGCTCGTGCGCTGGAACCTCGACAAGCGCTACCTGCTCGAGCTCGGGCGCGCCGGCGTGGCGCTGCCTCCGACCCTGTGGCTCGAGCCCGGCCTTGCGCCCGAGGAGGCGGCGCGCCGGATCGAGGTCACGGGCTGGGACGACCTCGTGCTCAAGCCCGCCGTCTCGGCCGGCGCCTGGAACACGCTGCGCGTGCCCCGCGGCGGCCTCGCCGGGGCGCGGCCCGCGTTGGCGGGGCTGCTCGCGCTGGGCACGGTGCTCGTGCAGCCCTTCCTGCCCGAGGTGGTCGCCGACGGCGAGCTCTCGTTCGTCTTCTTCGGCGGGGTCTACAGCCACGCCGCGCTCAAGCGCGCGCGCCCGGGCGACTTCCGCGTGCAGTGGACGCACGGGGGGAGCCACGTGCCGGCCGCGCCCGCGCCCGCCCTCGTCGAGCAGGCCCGCGCCGCGCTCCGGGCGGCGCCCGAGCCGGGCCTGTACGCGCGCGTGGACGGCATCGTGCGCGACGGCAGGCTCCTGCTGATGGAGCTGGAGCAGATCGAGCCCTACCTGTTCTTCGCCCAGGGCCCCGGCAGCGCGGAGCGCTTCGCGCGCCTGCTGGCCCAGGCGCTCGGCGCCGCGTAGCCCGCGCGGGTCAGCGGCCCGCGGACAGCCAGCGGCGGACGATGGGCCAGTGCCCCGACGCCCAGCAGGTGGCCAGCAGCTGCTCCTGCTGGGCGCGCCCGGCGGCGCGGTCGCCGGCCTGGAAGGACTTCTGGGCCCCGTCGAGCAGCGCCTGCGCCCGCGGATCGTGCTCGGCGCGCAGCCGCTCGTAGGCGGCCTTGAGCGCGGCGGCCGACGGCGCCTCCAGGTGCTCGAGCTTCCAGGCGAAGAACCCCTCGACCCAGTCGCCGCCCTCGCCCGCAGCCAGCAGGGGGGCGTAGCGGGCCACCCCCTCCTTCGCCGCCGCGTCGAGCTGGGCCACGGCCGGGGCCAGGACCTTCTCCGCCTTGAGCTCGCGCGCGCGCACGAGCGCCGCGCCGACCTCGCGCCAGCGGCCGGCGGCCGCCGCCTCGCGCGCGAAGGCCGCCAGCGTCTCCGCCTTCGTGCTGGTCAACGCGTCGAGCGCGCGCACGGCGTCCCCGATGGGCAGCGGGTCGTAGGGATGCCCGAGCTCGGGCGCGAGCAGGCTCAGGAGCGGGAAGCCCGCGCCCACCAGCCGGTCGCGCACGTAGAGCCCGGTCTCGAAGGGCACCACGGCGTCCTGGCGGCCGTGCACGATCACCATCGGCCGGGCGCGCTGCGCGGCGCGCAGGGCCTCGTCCTGGAACACGTCCGGCTCCGCCTGCATCACCAGCCCCCCGGCCACGGGGAAGGTGCCGGCGAGCCCCTCCGGCAGGTGCATGTGCAGCAGGTAGGTCAGGAAGGCGCCCTGGCTGTGCCCGCCCACGAACACGCGCCTGAAGCCGTGCTTCTTGCCGAGCTCGGCGATCACGTCGGCCACGAGCCGCGGCGCGTCCCGCTCGGTGTTCGGGAACCCCTGGTAGGTGCTGCGCCCCATCCAGTTGACGTAGTGGTAGTTGAAGCGCAGGTCGTCGGCCTCGCTCCAGGACGCCCACTGGTCGCCCTGGACGCCCACGATCGCGTAGGCCTTGGCCAGCTCGGGCCAGCGCCGGGCCGTCACCGCCACCATGCCCCTCGTCGTCCAGTTGCTGCCGTGCAGCAGCACGATCGCGTCGGTGGGCGTGCCCGCCTTCCAGCCGTCCGGCGGCCGGTGGAAGTACAGCAGCCCGTTCTCGGCCACCCCCTGCGCCGTCACCCCGGCGGCCAGGCGCGGCTTGCGCTCGAAGCCCTCCACGCGCAGCCCGATCACGGCCGCGGGCGGGTTCTCGTCGGTCAGGCCGAACAGCCGCTTCCCGTCGGCGGTCGTCTCGAGCCACACCTTCCCGCGCCAGGTCGGGTGCTCGAGGGTGCCCTCCAGCCGCCGGCCCTTGGCCGAGCCGACGAGCTTCGACCAGCCCTGGTGCCGCCAGGGCCCCTCGACCGCGGCGCCCTTCTGCTCGAGGCGCAGCGCGCCGATCGAGGTCAGCCAGTGCCCCCCGAACCCGGCCCCGCCGCGCTCGGCGGCCTTCGGATCGGGCTTCCAGCCGCGCCAGGCGCCGCTGGAGCCGCCGGCGTGGGTCCACTGCCCCTGGAAGCGGCCGGGGCCTTCGAGGGTGAAGACGAAGCGGCCGCGGCCCTCGCCCTGCTCGTAGGAGCCTTCCAACCGCTCCCCGGCGACCGTGCCGCTCACCCGCCCGCCGCGGCCGTAGGTGCCGGTGACCTCGGCGCCCGAGGCGGTCAGCGTGAGCGCGCCCTCGTCGGTCACCCAGGTGCCTTCCCAGGCGGAGCCGTCGGCGGCCGCGCCCGGGGCGTGGAGCAGCAGGACGGCCAGCACGACCAGTGTCGCGAGTCGCAAGTTCGAGGCGGGATCGTGCGACGCGCTGGGCTGGGGGCGCTCAGGCCCGCATCGGCTCGTTCCGTAGGCCGCAACCGCGGCCTCGCCGCTGCGGGCCTTCCACGGCGCCCCGCCTGCGGGGCGCCCAGCAGAGCTGCCCTCCGGCGCGTCGGTGGCTAGGCGCGTCCCTCCGGAACCTGCCGGCGGGGGTCCCTGGGGCCTCCGCCATCCCGCCTCGAACTTCCTACCAGCGGAACGAGCAGCGAGCGCGCGACCCTGGGCATGGGCGCCTCCCTCCGGACCGACGGCGGCCCCGCGAGGGTACCTGAGCCCGCGGGGAGGCGCCGCTCAGCGGTCGGGCAGCGCGTGCGCGCCGGCTCTCAGGGCCGGGCTTCCGGGGCGCACACCCAGGTCGCCGGCCGCCGGATCGACGAAGCGCGGGTCGTCGCCGTAGCGTCCGTCGCGCTCCGGGGTCGGCGTGCGCACCAGCGCCCGCGTGCGGGCCGGGGCGTCGAGCGCGAACCAGACGTTCCTGGCGAAGCGGAAGGAGCCGGGGTCGGTGCCGTCGCCGACGTTCACGCCGCCCTCGCTCCAGGCGCCCGAGCGGAAGGCGATCAGGTTGTCGGCCACCTCCACGTCGCGGCAGGGCACGAAGCCCTCGGCGCGGTTCTCCTGCAGGATGCGCAGCGCCCAACGGCCGGGCTCGTAGAGGGTGTTGAAGCGGAAGACGGCCCCGTCCACGCCCACGAAGGCCACGGGGGCCTGGGAGCCCACGAAGGTGTTGCCCTCGATCGTCAGCGCGCGGGCCTCGTAGCGCGGCCCCTGCCAGCGCTCGAGCGGCGGCCGGAAGTACGCCAGGCCCGTGCTGCCGCCGGCGTTCACGGCCCGGGCGCCGGCGTGCTCGAAGCGGCAGCGGCGCACGCGCAGCTCGGCCGTGGCGCCCTTGAGCTGCACGCCCGACGCGCCCGGCAGGCCGGGGGCGTGACGGAAGGTGCAGCCCTCGATCGTGCCCCGGCGGCAGCCCACGAGGTCGATCGCCGAGCCCCCGCTCCCCCAGCGCTCCACCCGGCAGCCCGTGACCGTGAGATCCTCGACGCCCGAGAGCTTGATCCCGTCGCAGTTGCCCTCGGGCCCCACGTCCTCCACGACCAGGCCCCGCAGGACCACGTGGTGCGCCGGCGTCTCGGGCGAGCCGCCATCGTCCACGTTGAGCCCGTTGCCGCGCGCGCCCCGCAGCACGAGCCCCACGAGCTCGACGTGCGCGGGGTCGGTGAGCTGCAGGCCGGAGCCGCCGCCCTCGATCACCGGCGGCGCGGCGGCGTCCTCGGCCTCCAGCACGACGGGACGGCCCGGGGCGCCGGCCAGGCCCGTGAGGTGCACGCCGCCCGCGTAGGTCCCGGGAGCCAGGCGGATGCGCGTTCCCGGCCGCGCGGCGGCCGCCGCCCGCCGCAGGCCGGCGACGTCGCTCACCTGGACGACCTCCGCAGGCGCTCCCACCGCGGGGCGCAGCAGCGCCAGGCCGGAGGCGAGCAGCGCTGCGGACCGGGCGAGCGGGAGAAGGCGCAAGGCAACGCTCCCATGGGACGCGCCGACCAGGCTACTCCAGCAGCGGCTCGAGGAAGGGCGCGAGGGCAGCCGCGGCCAGCTCGTGGGCGCGTGCGTTGGGGTGGTGGTCGGTCGGGTGCACCCACAGGCGTCGCTCGGGCTCGCCGGCGAGCGCGTCGCTCAGGTCCAGGAAGGGCACGCCTTCGGCCCGGCAGCGCCGGGCGCAGGCGTCGTGGATCGCCGCCAGCGGCCGCTCCTTCAGGCGATGCAGCAGGGGGAACAGGGCCACGGCCGCCGGCCGGCCCGCCTCACGCAGGCGGGCGAGCATCGACGCCAGGGCCGCGTCGGCCGCCCGGCCGTGCGCCGCCCGCGCGCCCGCGTGGTACGAGAGGTACCAGTCGTCCAGCGCCCGCTCGGCCTCGCTCCGGCGCACGACGCCACGCAGCAGCGCCCACAGCCGCAGGCCCGACGGCGGTCCGGCGTCGCGGACGTTGATCCCGTCGGGCGCCGCCAGCGCGTCGGCGAGCGGCACGGCGTCGTTGGGCACCACCACCAACAGCACCAGGCGAGGGTCGAACGCCGCCAGCAGCTCGGGCAGCAGGGCCGCCTCCTCCTGCGTGCCGTAGCCGGGCACGCCGGCGTTGACGACGGCGGGCGGCGGGGAGCGCCCGGCGAAGGCGCGCCCGAGCCGGGCGGCGAACGTGTCGGGCTCCGCCACCCCCTCCCCGAAGGTGAACGAGTCGCCCACGACCAGCACCCGCGGGCGGCCGGGGGGCGGCGGGTCGCCGCGGTAGCCGTGCGCCCCGATCGGGTAGCGGAGCCGTGCGCCGGGCGGCAGCACGCCGTAGGGGTCGCCGTCCCAGGCGTGCTCGGGGGGCCGCTGGGGGTCCAGGCGCCAGAACCGCTCGCCCGGGCGGGAGACGAAGTGGTACTCGGCGCTCCGCGGGCGGTGGAACCCGGCCCCGGTCAGCCGCAGCCCCAGCTCGGCCAGGCCCAACGCGACGAGCAGGCCCAGCGCCACGGCCAGGAGGCGCGCGCTCCAACGATGCCGGCCGCCGCGGGCGCTCATCCCCGGATGCTACGTGGACGGCGTCCCCGGGCGGGGGATGATGCGCCCGCCCGGCGCGCCGGGCTCTGGAGCCGGTCATCGCCCGCGCCGACGAGTCGCTGATCGTGCCCGCCTACAACCCGGGCGCGATGCTGGCCCCCACCCTCGAGCGGGCGCTGGCCTGGGCCGACCGCCCCGGCACGAGCCGCGAGGCGCTGGTCGTGAACGACGGCTCCACCGACGGCTCGCGGGCGGCGCTCGAGGCCGTCGCCCACCCGCGGCTGCGCGTGCTGCACCACGAGGCGAACCAGGGCAAGGGCCGGGCGGTGCGCACGGGGATGCTGGCCGCCGTCGGCGCCCGACGCGCCTTCGTGGACGTGGGCGCGGTCTACCCCCCGGAGGACGTCGAGCGCGTGTTCTCGGCGCTGGCGGCGGGCGCGCCCATCGCCATCGGCAGCCGCGCGCACCCGCAGAGCCGCTACGTCGTGGGCGTGAGCGGCCTGGTGGGCCTGGCGGCGCGGCACCTGATGGGCCGGGGGTTCAACCTGTTCGCGCGCTGGCTGGCCACGCCGGGCGTGCGCGACACGCAGGCCGGGCTCAAGGGCTTCCAGGGTCCGGTCGCGGAGCGGCTCTTCGGCCTGGCCACCGTGCCGGGCTTCGCCTTCGACGTGGAGATCCTCTACCTCGCGCGCCGCCTGGGCTTCCGCGTGGAGGAGGTCCCCGTGTGCTTCGCCTACGAGGCCGAGCCCAGCACGGTGCGCGTCGGACGCGACGCCTTCCGCATGCTCCGGGAGACGCTGGCCGTGCGCCGCCGCGCCCGCGCCGGCGCCTACGGCCCGCTGCCGCCTCCGGCCTGAGCGGCGCCGAGCTCGGCGAGCGTGCCGCAGCGCCAGCCCAGCTCCTCGAGCCGCCGGGGCAGCGAGCGGTCGGCGAGGAAGGCCGCCTCCGCCTCGCCGTCCGGCCCCTCGCGCCGGGGATGCACCATCAGCTCGGCGGGCCCGGCCGGCAGCCGGCCCAGCAGCCGCAGCAGGCGCGGCCCGAAGTCGCGGCGCGACTCGAGGCCCAGCCCGGCGAAGGCGGCGGGGGACGGCGGGCGGCCGACCCCGTGGAGCGCGCGCGCGAGCCCCCGGGCCTGCCGCGCCACGACCCACCGCCGCAGGCTCAGCCGGCCGGCGGTGGCCGGGCCCTCCAGCGGCACGCGCACGTAGGGCACGCGCCGCTCCACGGCCAGCCGGGCCACGACCTCGCGCACGACGGGGAAGGCGTGCGCGTGGTGGTGGCCGTTCAGGTGCGCCACGGTGAGCCCCAGCGACTCCAGCCGCCCGAGCTGCGCCTGTGCCTCGCGGAGCACCTGGTCGGGCCGGGCGAGCCCGAGCCGGCAGGCCACGAGCACCGACGGCAGGCCCAGGAAGCGCCCGTCGCCCCGGGTGAGCCCCCGGAGGGGGCCGGTGAGGGCGCGCCCCTCCGTGAACGAGAGGTGCAGCCCCACGGCTGCGCCGGCCGCGCGCGCCAGCCGCGCGCCCTCCTCGACCGCCGTGCCCGTGACCATCAGGCTCGTCTCGCGCACGGCGCCCGCGTCCAGCGCCGCGGCGACGCCGGCGTTGGCCCCCGGGGAGCGGCCCAGGTCGTCGGCCACGAGCGCCAGCAGGCGCCCGGGGGCGAGGGGCGCCGGAGGAGCGGGCGGAGCCGGCGGAACGGGCGAGGGCGGCACGATCTCAGCGTACGGCAGCGCAGGCCGGTCCCGGGCCTTGTGCCTGAGGCGCGCGAGCCGTAGGCTCGATCCTCGGAGGAGCCGACGAGCGAGCGATGCGCGCCCGGAAGACCGACCGACGAGCCGCCGTTGAGCAGCATGGCCACCCAGTTAGGGGTGGGGCCCTTCGAAGGGCGAGGCCTCTCTTGCGGAAGGGCCTATGGATGGCCTCTGCAGGCCGTGCCCAAGCAACCGACGCGCGGGGCCGGTAGCGGAAGGCCGATGACGACGACGACGCGCCTCAAGGCCTG
>CAZPOZ010000008.1:0-18216 GCA_964588235.1 uncultured Planctomycetales bacterium | reverse complement strand
GCTCTTGGCGCTGCGCGTGGTCACGGCCCCGGGCAACTTCGCCTTCCACCGCGTGGAGTACGCCGACGGCCTCGTCGTGGCCGGCGGCGGGCCCGGCGCCAACCACAGCCCCTTCCTGCTCGAGCCGGCCAAGCTGCGGGAGCTCTCGCTCCCGCCGGCGCCCGCGGAGGCGACCGACCTCCTCGACGTCGCTACGGGCGTCGTGCGGCTGACGAACCCGACCGCCGTCGTCGTCCACCGCCTGCAGCTGCGGCACCCGGCCGAAGGGCGCGTGGCGCTGCTCGAGCCCACCGGGGGGTGGCGGCCGGGCGAGAGCTTCGCGTTCCCCTTCGCTCCGGGCGCCTGGGTGCTCGACAGCCTCGAGCTGGGCGGGCTCGAGACCACGCGAGGGGACGCGCCGGTCGTCTTCACGGCGGCGTCGGGCCGGGATCAGGACGCCACGCTGCCCGGGTTCGTGCCCGACGATCCGCTCCACGCCCTCCAGTGGCACCTGACGAACCCCGACGCGGCCTACGCGGGGCTTCCCGGTCGCGACGCCAACGTGCTTGGAGCGTGGGCGAGCGGCTTCACGGGGGCCGGCGTGCCCATCGCGATCGCGGACGACGGGCTGGAGATCGCCCACGCGGACCTGGTCGCCGCCACGACGCCGATGTCGGTCTGGCACCGTGACTACCAGCAGGCCGAAGGCCCGCCCAACGCCGACCCGACGGCCGCCGGGCACGGGACCAGCGTGGCGGGGGTGGCGGGCGCGCGGGGCGGCAACGGGCGCGGCGTAACGGGCGTGGCCCCGGGGGCGCTGCTGGCGGGGCTGCGGGTGCTCGGCGCGCCCCTCTCGACGGTCGACTGGCTCGACGCCTTCACCCTCGGGGCCGGCTACGTCCACAACGACAGCTGGGGCCCGCGCGATCCCGACTCCTACGCTCCGCCACGCGTCCTGCCGGGGATCGACGTCGGCCTCACCCAGCGGGGCGGGCTGGGCGTGGTGTACGTGATGGCCGCCGGCAACGACCGGGCGCGGGGCGGCAACGCGAACCTGGCCGGCGACCACCAGCATCGGGGGCTGATCCTCGTGGCCGCCACGCGGCCCGACGGGGTCGTGGCCGAGTACTCCAACCCCGGAGCCAACCTGTGGGTGTCCGCCCCGGCCTCGGGCCTGGGGCGCGGCACGACGACGACCGACCGCTCCGGCGACACGCGCCCCGACGGCTACAACCCCCGGTCCGACGGCAGCACCGAGCTCCCCGACCTCGACTACACGAGCTCGTTCGACGGCACCTCGTCGGCCACGCCCGTGGTCAGCGGCGCCGTGGCCCTGATGCTGCAGGCGAACCCGGGGCTGTCGTGGCGCGACGTGCGCGCGATCCTGGCGCGCACGGCCCAGAGGAACGACCCCGGCAGCCCCGGCTGGATCTCGAACGGCGCCGGCCTGCACTTCCACCACGACCACGGCTTCGGCGGCGTGGACGCATCCGCCGCGGTCGCGGCCGCCCGAGCCTGGGCGTCCCTCCCGGCCGAGCGGTTCGCCACCGTCACGGTGGCGGTCAACCAGGCCGTCCCCGACGCGGACACGAACGGCGTCACGAGCACGGTGAACTTCCCCAACGACGGATCCTGGGCGGCGCACGTCGAGCACGTGGAGGTGCAGCTCGACTTCAGCCACGGCCACACCTACGCCCGCGACCTCGACATCACGCTCACCAGCCCGGCGGGGACCGTCGCCCGTCTCGCGGTGCACGGGGAGGACCGCTACGACGACGCCCGGAACGGGCTGCTCGAATCGGGCGACACGCGAGGGGCCTCGACGCTGGTGCTCGGAGCGACCTGCTTCCTCGACGAGCCCGCCGTGACCCCCGTGAGCGGCCAGTGGACCCTGCGGGTCGCGGACGCGGTGTTCGGCGACGTCGGGACGCTCGCCCAGTGGACGATCCGGATCTGGGGACACGACTGAACCGTTGCGGCCCGCCCGCACGAGGAGACACCTGCCATGCTGCCCACCCGCTCTGCCCTGTTCCTTCCCACCCTGCTCTTCGTCGCCGGCGCCGCCGCCGGCTGCGGCCGGCAAGCATCCGAGGCGCCCGCCGCGGCCGTGGACGCGAAGGCGCCTCTGCGCCTGGCGTCGTCCGGGCCGGCCCCGATGGGGGAACGCCCCGTCGAGGCTCCGATGCGGCCGGCGACGGCCGAGCCCGACCTCCCGGCCGATGCGCCGCAGCTCCGGCTGCGCCGGGGTGCGGCCACGGTCTCCGTCTGGGTGGACGAGCGCTGGCTCTACGGCCCCGGCGCCACTCCGGGCGGGTTCGACGCCCTGGAGGTCGGGGCCGGGCTCCGGGCCTGGCGGGCCCAGGACGCGGCCGCTGGCCGCGCGGCGCTCTCCGACCTGGCCGCCCAGCCGGGCCGTCCGTCGGCGTACTTCGCCGTGCGGGGGGCTCCGACCGGCGCCGCGCCCCTGCTCTTCCACACCGGGCGGGCGCTGCTCACGCTGGCCCCCGGCCTGGAGGTCGAGGACCTGGCGCGCGCGCACGGGCTCTCCGTGCTGCGCCGGCTGCCCCTGGGCCCGAACGCATGGCTCGTCGGTCTGCCGGGGACGGGCAGCGCCCCCCTCGAGCTGGCGGCGCGTCTGCAGGGTTCCGAGGGGGTGCTCGCCCTGGAGGTGGACTGGCTGGTGGGGGACGTGCGCCCGCAGTAGCCGCACGGCGTGGCCTCGCGCCGCTCGTACACTCCAGCGCAACCCGCCCGTCGCCGGAGGCCCGCATGCGCGCTCCGCCCCTCGTCCGCTGGCCCGTCGTCGCCGTCGGCTGTCTGCTGGGGGCCTGCGGGGGCTCGGGCGACGGGGGCGGGGGCGCCCCCGTGGGCGTGCCCGGCACGTTCTCGGCCGGCGCCGTCCTCGCCACGGGCACGAACCCCATCGACGTGGCTGCCGCCGACCTGAACGGCGACGGCCGGCTGGACCTCGCCGTCGCCAACCTCGGAAGCAACAGCGTGTCCGTGTTCCTGGGCGTCGGCGACGGCACCTTCGTGCCGGCGGGCTCCGTCGCCGTGGGCGCGGGCCCGGTGGGGCTCTCGCTGGCCGACCTGGACGGGGCCCGGCCCGACCTGACGGTGGTCTGCCGCACCGACCGGACCCTGTGGAGCTTCGCCGGCGCGGGCGACGGCACCTTCGGGTTCCAGCAGTCGTTCACGCTCCCCGGGAGCGCGTCGCCCGCGGCGCTGGTCGTGCTGGCCTTCGACGCCTTCGCCGGGCCGGACGTGGCCGTGGCCCTGGGCTCGGGGGGCGGCGCGCCCATCGGCGAGCTGCGCGTGTTCTCGGGCAACGGCGACGTGACCGTCTCCCCCGTGGCCGCCCCCTTCGCCCTGCCCTACCCCGCGCTGTCGGGCGGCCTGGCGGCCGGCGACGCGGACGCCGATGGGCGCGCCGACCTGTTCGTCGGCCACTTCCTCCTCGGAGGCTACAGCGTGGCGCGGGGCGACGGCCTGGGCGGCTTCCTGGGGCTCCTGACCGTGCCCACCTCCAGCGGCACGGCGGGGCTCGCGCTCGCGCAGCTGAACGGCGACCTCCTGCCCGACGTGCTGGCCTCCAACGTGAACGCCGGCACGCTGAGCGTGCGCCTGGGCACGGGGGCCGGCGCGCCGACGGCCCCCCTGCCGTCGGAGCTGCCGCTCGGCGAAGGGCTGAGCGCCGTCGCGTCCGCCGACTTCGACCGGGACGGGCGGGCCGACGTCGCCGTCGGGCTCACGGGCGCCTCCGTCCGGGCCGTGCAGGTGCTCCTCGGCGCCGGCGGCGGCGCCTTCGTGCCCGCCCCGGAGCGGCTGGCCGTCCCCGGGACGCCCTCGGGCCTGTGCGCGGGGGACTTCGACGGCGACCTGCGCCCCGACCTGGCCGTGTGCGGCTTCGACGACGCGACCGTGCGCGTGTTCCTGGGCCGCTGAGCGCCCGGCAGGCCTTGCCGCGCGCCGGGCCGCGCCTACAGCGCCTTCGTCACGCCCTGACGGCTGATCTCGGCCAGCGTGCGCGCGACCTCCTGGCGGTCGTTGCCCGCCTTCTTGGCCGTGGCCTCCAGCGCGAGATCCTTGAGCGAGAGCAGCCCGACCACGTGGTGCGCCGCGTCCACCACCGGCAGCCGGCGCAGCCGGTGCGTGCGCATCAGCTCGTGCGCGCGCGGGAGGGGGTCGTCTTCGTGGAGCGTGACGACCCGCCTGGCCATCGCCACCTCCACCGGGATCGCGTGCAGGGTGCGCCCCTGCGTGTAGGCCGCCATGCAGGCATCGCGGTCGGTCACCACGCCGAGCAGGCGACCGGCCCCGTCCGTGACCGGGACGACGCCGCAGTCGCGCTCCCACATGAGCTGCGCCGCCGTGGCCAGCGGGTCGTCCGGGCGGCAGGTGGCGAGGTTCGTGGACATCAGGTCCTTGACGCGCATGGGGCCCTCCGACCGGTCAGCCTGCCCGAGACACGCTCGGGAGGGAAGGGCGCTGCAATCCGGGGGCCAGGGGGGTGCCCGCAGCGAGCCCGGTCCGAGGCCCCGGCCCCTCGAGCCCCCTGCGGGCCGCTCCACAGGGTCCGCGTCCCCTGCGGGAGCCCGCGCAGCGCCGCGCAGGCCCCCGCCGCCGTCAGCGGGGGCCCGGCGCGTCGGCCGCCACCCGGATCCCCAGGTCGTCGAGCGGGAAGAAGGGGTCGCCGCTGAAGCGGTAGGCGGCCCGCACCAGGTCGGGGCCGTGGCGGTAGGCGCCCCCGCGGTACACCCGCCCCGGGCCGTTCTCGGGACCGCGCGGGTCGAGCACGGGCGTGGCGTCGTAGGGGGCCCGCCAGTCGGCCGTGCACTCCCACACGTTGCCCAGCACGTCGTACAGGCCCCACGGGTTGGGGTCGAGCCGGGCCACGGGCGCGGAGAGCACGAACCCGTCGTCCAGCGTCTTCACGGCGGAGGTGAACCCGGCCTGAGCGCGCGCCTGCGCGTCGCCGAAGTTTGCGTGGCGCGGCAGGCGCTCCACGTCGTCGCCCCACCACCAGCGTCCGTCCGTGCCGGCCCGCGCGGCGCGCTCCCACTCGGCCTCCGTGGGCAGCCGGTAGCGGTGGAGCGGATCCTCCCGGTTGAGCCAGTCCACGAACGCCTGCGCGTCGAACCACGAGAGGCCGGTGGCGGGCTGGTCGTCGCCGTCCAGCGAGTGGGCGCCGAGCCGCCCGCTGCGGTGCCCCGGCCGGAAGCGCCGGAACTGGGCGTTGGTCACCTCCGTGCTCTGCAGGTAGTACGCGCGCGTCAGCGTCACCGAGTGACGCACCTCGTCGGGCTTGCGATCGGCCTCCGTGGCCGGCGAGCCCATCAGGAAGGTGCCCGCCGGGACGAGCACGAGGCGCATCCCGAGCGCGTTGTCGAAGGAGGCCGGCACGCCCAGCCGCTCGGCCTCCAGCGCCTGCGGCGGCGCGGGCACGAACGGCGGCGGGGGCGGGAGCGGGGGCAGGGACGGTCCCGGGACGGTCCCGGCGCCTCCCGGCCGCAGCAGCAGGAGCCCCAAGGCCGCGCCCGCGAGCGCGACGACCGCCAGCGCCCGACGCGGCCACCGGCGCCGGGGGGCCGCAGGGCTCGCCAGCGCCACGCCGGCCAGCGCCCCCGCGAAGGCCGCCGCGAAGGCCGAGCACGAGGGGTAGCGCGCGGCCGGGTCGCGGGCCAGGCCGCGCACCAGCACCGCGGCGGCGGCGGGCGGGAGGTCGGGCAGGGCGGCCGCCACCGTGGGCGCCGTGTCGATCTGCTTGCGCACGAGCAGGCCCAGCGGCGTGTCGCTCACGAACGGCGGCCGGCCGGCGAGCGCGGCGAAGAGCGTCGAGGCCAGCCCGTACTGGTCGGCGGCCGGGCCCACGCCGCTGCCCAGGGCCTGCTCGGGCGCCATGTGCTCCGGCGAGCCCACCCCCACGCCCGTGGAGGTGAGGGGCGTCTCGTCGGTGCCCAGCGCCCGGGCGATGCCGAAGTCGGAGAGCACGGCCCCGCCCACGCCGTCGAAGAGGATGTTGCCGGGCTTGACGTCGCGGTGGACGACGCCACGCGCATGCACGTGGTCGAGGGTGGCGGCGACGACCGGCAGCCAGGTCAGCGACTCGGCCGCAGGCATGCGCCCGCCGGGCCGGCCGGCGAGCCGGTCGGCGAGCGAGCCGCCCTCGAGGAACGGCAGCACGTAGAACGGCAGGCCGCCGTGCTCACCGTGATCGAGCACGCGCACGACGTGCGGATGCTCGAGCTGCCCGAGCCGCCCGATCTCGCGCCGGAAGCGCTCGCGGGCGCCGGGCCGGGACAGGAGCTCCACGTGCGGGCGCTTGACCACGACGGGCCCGCCCCCCGTCTCGGCCCGTGCGGCGTAGACGCGCGCCATGCCGCCCTCGGCCAGGAGGCGCTCCACCGCGTAGCGCCCTCGCTCGCCCTGGAGGCTCGCCCCGGGCAGGGCGTCGGGGGGCGCGGGGTCCGGCGCGCCGGAGGGCTCGGGGGAGGCGCGGGTCGGGTCCATCGGGCGTGCAGGGCGCAGCCCGGCGGTGCCGGCGGCCCGGTGGCGGATGGTAGAGGAACGGCCCGCGCCCGGCTGGCGCGATCAGGGCGTGGACGGGGGGCGACCGCGGTCGGCGTGGACGTGCGGGCGCAGCCGCAGGTACTGCCTCAGGTAATCGGCTGCCGCGGCCAGGCTGGCCAGGCCGGCCAGGACGAAGGCCGGCGTGCGCGCGAGCTCCAGGGGGTCGAGCAGGAGCGTGAGGAACCAGACGAAAGCCAGCAGCGTGGTGAGCTTGCCCGACGCCCGGGGGCGCATGTGGCGGAAGGCGGACCACGCGCGTTGGCGGACCGCCAGCGCAGCCAGCCCGGCCACGACCAGGTCGCGGGCGAGCACGACGAGCCCTTCGACCAGCGGCATCCGACCCGCCCCGCTGAGCGTGACCACCGCCGAGGCGGCGAAGGCCTTGTCGGCGGCGCCGTCGAGCAGGGCGCCCAGCGGCGAGGTGGCGTGGAAGCGGCGCGCGATCCAGCCGTCCAGACCGTCGCTGGCCGCCGCCGCGAGCACCACGGCGAGCCTCGTGCCGTCCGGAACGAAGGGCAGCGCCGCGGCCAAGCCCAGCCGGAGCGCCGTGAGCAGGTTGGGCACGGGCCGGGCCCAGGCCGGGCCCGCGGGGGGGGGCGGCAGGGCGTCGGGCATCCTCGGATTCCATGCCCCGGGCGGGGGGGCTCCCGCTGGGCCGACGGTACCAAGGTCCCGGGCGGAACCGGGTTCCGTCTCCCGAGCCCTGGCGTCGTTCCGCCCGCGCGCACCGGCGTTGGTAGTCCAGGGGGGCCTGCGCCCCGGTCTTGGCGGCGCCGACGGCGCCGGGAGCCCGCATGCAACGCCTTCGACGTGCGCTGCCGTTCTTGCTCGTGCTGGCTGCGCTCGCCCGGCCGGCGCCGGCCGCGGTGATCGCCACCGCGCCGCTCGAGGAGGTGCTCGCGCACGCCTCGCACGTGGTCCTGGGCACCTGGCTGGCCGAGGGGGGCGCCTCGGGCGGCCCCCAGCTGCTCGTCGAGCGCTGGCTGCGGGGCGAGGCTCCCGGGACCCTGGTGCGCGTCCACGGCGTGCCGTCGCCCCTGCTCCCCTGGGTGAGCGCGGAGCGGATGCCGGGGGCAGCCGGCGGCCTCTCTCCCCTGAGCGGGCTCCCCGAGGGCGATGCGCTCAGCCGCAGGGGGGTGCTGTTCCTGGAGGCCCTGGACGGGAGGCTGCACCTGGCCGGGATGCGCCGCTACGGCGCGCGGTTCGGCGCGCACGCCTCGGTGCGCGCGATCACCCGGCTGGGCCACGTCGTCGCCTGGCAGCAGGTGATCAACCCGGGCGGCCCCGTGCCCGTGATGGTGGACGAGCGCACCTGGGCGGCGTTCGAGCCCGCGCTGCTGGGCGCGGTGCGCAAGCACCCGTACGCCCCGACCGGTCCGTCGCGCCCCCCGGTGGCGTCGGCGCAGCGCGAGGCGTTCTTCGAGGCGCTGGGGCCCGCTCTGGACTGGTACCAGGGCGGTGCGCCCGAGGACTTGCCGGGTTGGGCGAGCAGCGCGGGGGACCCGCAGGGGGTGCGGGGCCGGGTTGCCCGCCTCGTCGCCTGGATGGACGGCGTTGCGGGCCCGGAGCGCCTGCCCGGCCTCGAAGCGCTGCTGATGCTCTCGAGGCCCCGGGAGGTCGGTCAGGCCGAGCGGGACGCGATCCTCGAGGCGGCCGGCGCGCGGATGCTCGACGTGCCCCGCGAGCAGGTGCAGGAGTGGCTGGACCGCGAGGTCGAGCACGGACGCCACGGCGTGGACCGTCGGGCGCTGGCACGGCTCGCCCGCCGCCTGGGCCCGGAGGCCTACGAGCGCGTGCTCGAGCGGCTGGAGGCCTGGGTGGAGCGCACGGAGGTGAACGAGGGCTCGGACTGCTGGTTCGTGCTGCGCGAGCTCGGCGAGGGTGCGCAGGCCGAGGCGGCCGCGGCGCGGCGCCGGGCGCGGGAGAAGGCGCCCGAGGGCAGGTAGCGCCCGACGGTGTCGGCAGGGACGGGCACCCCGTTCGGGCTCACCGAACGAGGCAGGCCCACCAGGCGAGGTAGGCGACGACCTCACGCGCCACCGCCCAGGGCTTGGCGGGCCAGGGGTGCGACTCGCGGGCCGGGACCGTGGCGACCTCCAGCCCGGCCCGGCCGGCCAGGAGCCTCAGGCGCGCCAGGTGATAGTCGTGCGACACGACCAGCACGCGCCGCCAGCCGCGCTCGCCCGCCGCGGCCGCCGCGAAGGCGATCGAGCGCTCCGAGGTCGCGCCCGACTCGTCGAGCACGAGCGCCTCCTCCGGCACCCCGGCCTCGAGCGCCAACCGGCGCATGGCCTCGGGCTCGCTCACGCGGGCGCCCGCGTCCCGGCCCCCGGAGAGCAGCAGGCGAGGCGCCAGCCCCCGCTTCCACAGGTCGATGGCCGCCCGCGTGCGGTCGCCCAAGGCACCGGAGGGGGTGCCGTCCGCGTGCACCCGGGCGCCCAGCACCAGGATCGCGTCGGCGGGCCGCGCGTAGCCCGTGGCGCCCACGGCCGCCAGGTGGCCCGACGTGAGCGCCAGCCCAGCGGCGGCCACGCTCACGGCGGTTGGCCAGCGCAGGCCGGCCCAGGCCGGGGCTCCCAGCGCCCAGGGGACCACGAGGAGCGCGGCCACGAGCGTGGTCGGGGGGACGGCGCCGTGCCGGGTGACGTGGCCGTCCTCGAGGGCGAGGATGTGCGCGCCGAACGCCGTCATCGCCGTCGCCGCGACCCCCAGGCCGACGAGGAGGCGCAGGCGCCCGTGGGCCCGCGGCCAGCGAGCGCGTAGCGCCGGCTCGGCCAAGACCAGCGTGGCGAACGCGCCGGCGAGGGCCGTCCCGAGGGCCGAGCCCAGGGGACCCGGACGCACGGGGCCCAGCCAGTGCGGATCGAGGCGGGATCCCGGGACGAAGGGCTCCAGGAGCAGCCCGGCCGCCGTGCCCAGCGCGAGCGCGCAGAGCAGGCTGCGCTGGAGGGTGTGAAGCACGCTCAGCCAGGTCGGTGCCATCGCCGGTCTCCGTCATCCCCCTGAGATCGGTCGCCCCACGCCGCTCTTCCGCGACGCCGGCCGGTTGCCGATCCTTACAACGTACGAATCGGATCCGCTGCCGCGAGCCCGGCGTGTGCCCGCCCGCACGGGCTCGGGGGCCTCGGTGTCCTGGCGTCGCGGGGATGGCAGTCGGACTTCCAGCGCCGTGGGCCGGTGGCCCCGCGCATCCCCCGCTCGCGCGCCGGGCTCCGACGCCGAGACCTCCCCTGGAGAACCCGCCATGCGTACCGCCCTGCTCGTCCGCCGCGCGCTGATGTTCGCCCTGGTCGCCTCCGCGCCCGCCCTCGCAGCCTGCGGCGGCGGCGGCGGCACGGGGGGGGGCGCGGGGGAGCCCGCGGCCGAGCCCGCCACGCCCCGGGAGCCCGTCACCCTCGAGGTCGGCCCCAGCGCCGACGGCACCCACACGCCCCCGCTCGGCTTCAGCCCCCTGAGCTCCACCCGCGCAGGTCTGACCGGGAACGACCCCGAGTCGCTGGCCGTCGGCGATGCCCCGTTCTTCTCGCCTCTGGGCCGGGGCAACGAGCGCTCGGTCGGCTCCTTCCTCCGCTTCCCCCTGACCGAGGCGCCCGCGGGCCGACGCCTGGTGAGCGCCACCTTGGTGCTGATCGAGCGGGGCGGGGTCCTGGTGAACCTGAGCCTCCGGGGCCTGGGCACCCACCTGCGGGTCCAGCACCTGGTGCTCGCCCGCGCCACCCCGTCGCCGAACGACATGCTCGACCTGGGGCTGCTGGACACCCCGGAGGTCGCGCTCCCGTTCAGCCTGCTCGGGGGAGGGCCGAAGTCGGCGGACGTGACGGCCCTGGTGGCCGCGGACCTGGAGGCCGGTCGTGAGACCTGCGACCTGCGCCTGCTCGCCCAGCGCGTGGTGGCCGACGAGGCCGACACGCTGGTGAAGTTCTTCTCCAGCGAGGAGGAGGAGGAGAGCCGGCGTCCTCGCCTGGTCCTGACCTTCGAGTAGCCCGCCCCCCGTCCCGCGCGCACGCCGGGGCAGGCCTGAGGGCCTGCCCCGGCTGCGTTCGGGGGGTGGAGCGAAGGAACGGATCGGAGACGGCCCACGCCGCGCAGGGGCCTTCCAGGACGCTGCCGTACGCTGCGTGCGTGGTGCGCTTGGCCGCCTACGTCTACCCCGGCTGGCACCCGCTGCCCGAGCGCGACGCCGCCGTGCGACCCGGGTTCACCGAGTGGGAGCTCGTGGCCGCCTGCCGCCCGCGCTTCCCGGGCCACGCCCAGCCCCGCGTGCCCGCGCTGGGGGCCTACGACGACCGCGACCCCCGCGAGGTGGGCCGCCGCGTGCGCCTGGCCCGCGACCACGGCGTGGACGCCTTCGTCTACGGGTGCTTCTGGTGCCGGGGCAAGCGGGTCTTCGAGGCGGCGCTCGACCGCGGCTTCCTGGGCTCGCCCGAAGGCCGCGAGACGCCGTTCGCGCTGATGTGGGCCAACCGCCTGCCCCGGCACGTCCTGCCCGTGCGCCGCGCCGACCTGCCCGTCGTGGGCCCCGAGCGGCTCGTACCCAGCGACGGGGACGACTTCGTGGCCTTCGTGCAGCACCTGGCCGGGCGCTACTTCGCGCACCCCTCCTACCTGCGCGTGCGGGGCGCCCCCTACCTCTCGATCTTCGACTCCACCCACTTCGTGCGCGAGCTGGGCCCGCTGGGGGCCGCTGAGGCCGTCGCACGCGCGCGGGGCTGGCTGCGCTCCGCGGGCTTCCCCGGCCTGCACCTGGTGGCCGTGGACCCCGCCGCCGAGCTCATCGGCCGCCTGCCCGAGCTCGGGTTCGACGCCGTCACGCACTACGTGCTGCTACCCGAGTGGCGCGGGCCTCGCCTTCAGGACTACGACGCCTGCGCCCGGCGCCGAGCGGGGGCGTGGGCGGCCACCGCCCAGGCCGCGCGCCTGCCCTACGCGCCCTCCGTCTCACCGGGCTGGGACGCCTCCCCCCGCGCAGCCGACTTCGGGCGCGAGCGCCCCGACAAGTACCCCTGGTCGCCGGTCGTCACGGGCGAGCACCCCAGGCTCTTCGGCGAGGCGTTGCGGCGCGCGGTCGGCTTCGCGCGCTCCACGGGGTCGGACGACGGGCTGGTCATGGTCGCCTCGCTCAACGAGTGGAGCGAAGGCCACTACCTCGAGCCCGACGAGCGTCACGGCCTGGGGTGGCTCGAGGCCGTGCGCGACGCGCGGGGATAGGCACGTCCCTGCCCGCGGCGTTACGAGGGGAGCATGCGCCCGCGCCGCCCCGCGTCCTGGTTGCTCCTGCCCGCCCTCTGCGCCTTCCTGCCCCTCGGCGCGGCCCCGGCCTGCGCCGAGGAGGCCTGGGAGGAGCTCGAGCGCGCCATGGACCCCGAGGAGCCGGCCGATCTCGAGGCCGCCCGGCAGCGGCTCGCCCCGCTGGGGGCCGAGGCGTGGCTGGTGCTGCGCGAACGCACGCCCCTGCGCCTGGCGCTCGCCGAGTCCCTGAGCGCGGCCGAGGTGGGAGCCCTGGTGGACGAAGCGGTCGCCGAGCCCGGGCGCCTCGTCGCGCTGGCGCTCAACCTGGCCTCGCGGGCCGACGTCCCGGGGCTCCTGCTGCCGGAGCCCCGCCTGGACGCGCTCGCCGCGGCCGACCCGGGCGCCCTCGAAGACCTC
Organism: uncultured Planctomycetales bacterium; assembly: GCA_964588235.1. Taxonomy (GTDB): domain Bacteria; phylum Planctomycetota; class PLA2; order PLA2; family JAEUHO01; genus CAZPOZ01. Next base: position 6,021 of record CAZPOZ010000008.1, on the reverse strand, counting down.
GTCGAGGAGCTGACCGTGGCCGGCCGCCCGGAGCTCGGCCTGGCGCTGCTCGCCCGCGCTCCCCTCACCCGTCGGCTCGGCGCGGCGCTCGCGGACCTGGCCTACGCCGCCGGCCCCCAGGCCTTGGCCGACGCGCTCACCGTCCCCGGCCGTCTGCCGGAGCCCGCGCGGGCCTCCCTGGCCGACGTGCGCCCCGACCTCTGGAACCGCTACGTGGAGCGCCCGCTGGGAGCGGAGCGGATCGGGCGCCTGCTGGCCTGCGCACGGAGCGATCCCGACGCCGGCCTGCGCGCGCTGGCCGCCCGGCTGCTGCACGCGTCGCTCGACCCGCAGGGCGCGCAGGCCGTGCTCCCGGCCTACCTGGGCGCCTCGAGCTGGCGCATCGACGCCGACGAGTGGGAGCAGCTGGGCTCCAACCGGGGGCTGCTGCCGGGATACGAGGGCCTGCCCCTCGGCGAGCGGCTGGCGTTGCTTCACGGAGCCCTGGTGCGGGGCGGGCACGTGCGCGCCGGCAACGACCCCGAGGGCGCCGAGCAGGTTGCCCGGGAGATGCGCGCCCTGCTCGCCCGCACGGGTCCGCCCGCCGAGCAGGCCGCGCTCGCGCGGCTGCTGGGCGCGTGGGGGGGGACCCTGTTCGTGGACGGCGGTCACGCGCGCCCGTGGGCGGCCCCCTCCTGGGTGGCCCTGGTGGACGGCTGGGGGCGCGCGAGCCACGAAGGCGGGCCGCTCGCGTCGCTGCACGCCAGCCTGGCCGCGGCCGCCCGCCGCGACCTGGGTCGTCCCTGGCCCCGGGGGCCCGCGCGGCGCCTGGTCGAGCGCCCGCCGCCGCAGGTGCCGCTCGAGAGCGATCCGGAGCGCGTGCGTGCCTGGACGCGATCCCAACGCCGGGCCCTGGGGCGTCGGTGGGCCGCCTCGCCGGACGGGCTGGCCGCCCAGGCGCGCGGGGCGCTGCTGGCCGACGACGACGTCGCCCTGGGCTACGCGCTCCAGGGCCTCGCTGCCCCCGTGGAGCCGGCGCTGGCCTTCGCCTCGCAGATCCTGACGGGGACGACCGCGCGCCCCGCCCTGCGCCAGGCGCTCGTGGACGGAGGGGGTGGGTTCGGGCCCACGCTCGATCTTGCGCCCACGGACGGGCAGGGAGGTCGGCTGCGGTTCCCGCTCGAGAATGCGCTCCGGACCGCGCTCGGGCGGGTCGTCGCCGAGGATCCCGACCCGTGGGCCGTCGACGCGGCCGCGCAGCGCCTGGCGCTCGCCGGGACGGACGCCGACGTCGCGATCCTCCTGCGGCACGCGGCGCGCCTGGGTCTGCTCGAGGGCTTCCCTTGGCGGAGCCCGCTCTCCGCCCTGGCTCCCACGGTCCTCGAGCCCGACGAGGAGCCCGGGCGCCAGGCGCGCCTGGCGCTGCTGCTGGGCGCGTTGACCGGCCCCACGCTCGCCCCGGCGGCCGCGGGGGAGCTGTTCGAGGCGCTGGTCGAGGCGCTTTTCGAGCCCCAGGCCGACGTCGCCGAGCGCGCGAGGCGCGAGCCCCTGGCCAGCCGCCTCCTGGCCTGGTTCGCCGTGCAGGCGCCCCGGCTGCCGCCCGACCTCGTGGAGCGCGCCGTGCTCGCGTTGCTCGACGGGCCGGCGACCGCCGACGAGGGCTGGGCCGTGACGGTCGGCACGCTCGTGCGGGCGGTCGTGGCCGAGGTCGGCGTCCTCACCTTGCGCCTGCGCCTCCAGGCCCGCGCCGAGGCGGCCTGGCGGCGCCGCTGAGCGGGGGGCGCGGGGTCGCTCGCGTCCCTCCGGGCCCCCCGGGCCCCGCGATCAGACGCCCGAGGCCAGCGGCGGGCGCGGCGCGAACGGATGGCGCGTCCGGGGCGCCGGGACCGGGGGCAGGGGCGCGCGCCGACCGACGCGCGCGTCCACCAGCTCGACGTGCAGGTCGGGCTCGAGCGCGCGCGCCTCGAGCGGCGTGAGCAACCCCGCCTCCACCAGGGCGAGCAGCACCTGCGCGTGCTGGCGATGCACGGCCTCCACGATCGGCCGCAGCGCCCGCTCGAAGGGCTGGCGGCCCGTCCACGCCAGCGTCCGCTCGTCCTCGAGGGGCAGGAGGCGCTCCGCGAGCGCGGGGGGCAGCCAGCCCCCGATCCAGGCCCAGCGCGCGCGGGCCCGGGAGAGGCGGGGCCGCAGGCTGGTGGCGAAGCCCAGCCCGTCACCGGGCGCGAGCACCTCCCGGGAGGCCCACACGGGCAGCGGCCCCGCGGAGAGCAGGCGGCGGCCGGCCCCCGGCTGCGTCCACAGGCGCCGCACCGCGACCGGGGGGAAGCCTGCGGGGGCCCGGGCCACCCCGCAGCCCGGCACCTCGCCGCGCGGCGGCGCGGGCGCGCTCGAGGCGTCGCTGGGCGCCGAGGGCCACACCTCCACCCGGCGCGTGATCGACGCGCGTCGCAGCACGCGCGCGGCGAAGCCGGGCGGGCGCCGGCGTGCGAGGTGGTTGCCCAGCGCCAGCCACGCGGCGCCCCCCTCGTCGGCCACGCCGGGTGGGCCGTCGGTGCCGTCCCAGGCCCCGTAGACGCGCTGGAGCCGCGCCGTGGCCTCGGGCTGGACCTCCAGCAGGTGCACGGCCAGGTCGTCGCGTCCCCCCGGGCCCAGCGCGAGCAGGAGGTCGTCGGGCAGCGGCACCTTCAGGCGGGTCAGCGCGTCCACCAGCGCGGCCCGCACCCAGGGGCCCTGCTCCGGTCCGCCCAGGCCCTCGAGCACGCGCAGCAGGGCCAACACGAGGTCGTCGCCCGCCGCGACCACGCCGTGGGCGGCGGCGGTGTGGGCGGCCCAGGCCAGCGCCGAGGGGGTGTCGGCGGCGAGCAGGCGCCGCACCTCGGCCCGGACGTCGGCTTCGTCCGCCCTGCCCGCCGGAGCGCCGGCGCCGAGGCCGGCCAGGACCAGCATCAGGGTCCACCTGCGACGCATGCGGGCCGGGCAGCAAGGGCCGTTCCCCGCGGCGCCTCCGTCGAGCGGCCCCGGCGCGGGGGCGGAGGGGCGCCCTGGGTCACGCACGTCACCGTGGGGTGGCGTCCGTAGGCTCTCCGGGCGATGGAGCAACGCCCGCCGCCCCCGAGCCCCCCAGGGTCAGCAGCGCCGGCGTCCGTGTCGCCGGGGTCCGCTGCGCCCCCTGTCGCTCCGGCGGCGTCGCGCTCGGTGCACGTGGGCGACGGGCTGGCGTGGCTGGCGCAGGCCGCCCTCACGCCGGCGCACGCCGTCGTGACCTCGCTGCCCGACGTCTCCGAGCGCCGCTGGCCCGACCTCGGCGCCTGGCGCCGCTGGTTCGTGGCGACGGCGCAGGCGATCTGCTCGCAGGTCGATCCGGGCGCGGTGGCCGTGTTCTTCCAGACCGACCTGCGGCGCGACGGGCGCTGGATCGACAAGGGCGCGCTCGTGGCGATGGGGGCCGAGGCGGCCGGCGCCGCCTGCCTGTTCCACCGCGTCGTCTGCCGCGCGCCGGCCGGGACCGTCACCCCCGGCCGTCCGGGCTACGCGCACTTGCTGGCGTTCAGCCGGGACCTGCGACCCGTCGGCCGGGCGCCGGCCGACGCGGGCCCCGACGTGCTGCCCGCCCTGGGTGCGATGCCCTGGGTCGGCGCCATGGGCACGGCCGCCTGCGAGGCGGTCTGCCGCTTCCTGCTCGCCTGCACGCCCTGCCGGATCGTCGTGGACCCGTTCTGCGGCCTGGGCACGATGCTCGCCGTGGCCAACGCCTACGGCCTGTCCGCGGTGGGCGTGGAGCTCTCGGCCCGCCGGGCGGCCCGCGCGCGCACGCTGGCCTTCGCCCGCGGGGACGGGCCGACGTGAGCGCCGACGAGACTCCGCCCCGCCCGTCCTGCCTCGGCTGCCTGCGTCCGTCGGCGCTGTGCGTCTGCGCGCACCTGCCCCGCCTCGCGCCGCGCACCCGCGTCGTCATCGTGCAGCATCCCCACGAGGCGGACAACGCGTTGGGCACGGCGCACCTCGCGGCGCGAGCGCTGGCCGGCGCCCGCCGCGTGGTGGGGGTCGCGCTCGACGACGACCCGCGCCTGCAGGACGTGCTCGCCGAGCCTCCCGGGCGCGCGCTGCTGCTCTGGCCCGGCCCCGGAGCCCTCGACCTGGGCGCAGCTCCGCGCGACGGCGGGCTGACCCTCGTCCTCGTGGACGGCACCTGGCCCCAGGCGAAGAAGCTGCTGCGCCTCAACCCGCGCCTGGCCGCGCTGCCGCGGTACGCGCTGCCCCCCGGGAGCCCGAGCGAGTACCGCATCCGTCGCGAGCCGAGCGCGGAGTGCCTCTCCACGATCGAGGCGGCGGCGCGCGCGCTCATGGCGCTGGAGCCCGACCCCGCGCCTTACGCCGCGCTGCTGGCGCCGTTCCGCGCGCTCGTGACGGCCCACGAGCGGGCGCGCGACCGCGACCGTCGCCCCCGCTCGCAGGTGCGCCTGCGTCGCAAGCGCGGACTGCCGTGGGCGCCCCCCGAGGCGCTGCTCGACCCCGCCCGGGTCGTGCTCGTGGCCGCCGAGGCGAACGCCTGGCCGCTGGACGCCAAGGACCGCCATCCCGACGAGCTCGTGCACTGGCTCGCCGTGCGGGGGGACGGGAGCGCGCGCTTCGAGGCGCTCGTCCGGCCGACCCACGCGCCCGCGCCCTCGGTGGCCTCCCACACCGGCCTGAGCCCGGCCGACCTGCGGGCGGGCGCCGAGCGCGGGACGCTGCGGCCGTCCTTCGAGGCCTTCCTGCGCCCGGGCGACGTCCTGGCCACCTGGGGTTCCTTCGCGCGCCGGCTCGGGGACGGGGAGGGGCTGCTCGGCTCGGGGCCGGTGATCGATCTGCGCCAGGTGGCGGCGCGGTGGAAGAAGGGCGCGCCCGGCTCCATCGAGGGCTTCGTGGCCGCGCTCGGCCTGCCAGCCCCGGCCCTGGGCGCGGGCCGCGGGGGGCGGCGCCTGGGCCTCCTGCTCGTCGCCTACGGGGCCCTGCGCCACCCCGGGCGGGGGGCTCCGCCCCGGCCTGCCCCGCCCCCGCCCCCCCGCGGCTGACCTGGGGGTGCAAGGTCATGGCCACCAAGTTGGGGGTAGGGTCCTTCGGAGGGCGAGACCCCTCCTGCGGAAGGCCGATGACGACGACGACGCGCCTCAAGGCCTGCGCAAGGAGGAGGAAGCGGCCTGAGCGCCCGGCTCCAGCGCGCCGCTCGTGCCTCGCATCGCCCATCTTGGCCGCGTTGGGGGTGAAAGGTCGCGCGCGCGTTCCCGACAGGGCCGGTGTCCGGCGGCCACGCTCGGCTGCCCGACCCCTGGAGCCCGCCATGTCCCGCCCCCTCTCGCGCCCGTCGTCCCTGCTCGCCCTCACCCTGGCCTCCGCCGTGCTCGCCGGCTGTGGCGCCGGCGGCGGCACGGGCATCCAGCGCTACACGGGCTGCGTGGACCACGACGGCTTCCCCGTCCCCTGCAACACGCCGGGGGCCCTCCCGGCGCAGGGCCACAAGCCGCGGGAGGCCTCGCTCACCTTCGCGCTCAACGTCAACGGCGCCGGGGTGACCGACGCCTCGGGCGACCTGCTCACCTTCTCGGCCGCCGAGCCCCACGCCGCCACGCTGGGCGAGCTGCCCCTGCCGGCCGTCACGCTCGAGGCCTCGGGCCGCGTGCGCCTGTCGGGCGCCCCGCTCGGCCGGGTGGCCTACATCCGCGGCGCCCAGGGAGGCCTGGTGGCCGTGCTGGTGGACGCCGACGGCCGGCCGCTGGATCTCACGCCGACGGCCGACGGCGTGCGCGTCACGCGCTCGGCCGACCCCGTGGAGCCGGCCGGGCCGGAGGCGGTCCCGGCCGCCCCGACGGAGTCGGAGGCTACGCCTCGCTGAGGAACGGGTAGCGCCAGTCCCGGGGCGGCAGGAGGTTCTCCTTGACCGCCCGGGCGTTCACCCAGCGCAGCAGGTTGAGCACGCTGCCGGCCTTGTCGTTCGTGCCCGAGGCGCGCGCGCCGCCGAAGGGCTGTTGACCGACGACGGCGCCCGTGGGCTTGTCGTTCACG
>CAZPOZ010000007.1:0-20539 GCA_964588235.1 uncultured Planctomycetales bacterium | reverse complement strand
TCCACTGCCGCCTGGCCGACCAGCTGATGGGCGAGACGGCCGAGAACCTGGTGGACCGGTACGGCGTCACGCGGGCCGAGCAGGACGCCTACGCCGCCCGCAGCCAGCAGCGGGCCGAGGCCGCCCGCAAACGCGGGCGCTTCGAGGCCGAGAAGGTGGGCGTGCCGTTCAGCGACCGCAAGAAGGGCGACTGGACCTTCACCGAGGACGAGCACGCGCGGGACGGCGTGACGGCCGCCTCGCTGGCGAAGCTCGAGCCCGTGTTCCGCAAGACGGGCAGCGTGCACGCGGGCAACAGCAGCGGCATCACGGACGGCGCCGCCTCGATCCTCGTGCTCTCCGAGCGGGCGGTGAACCGCCTCAACGTGACCCCGCTGGCCCGGCTCGTGGCCTACGCCGAGGCCGGCGTGGACCCGAAGGTCATGGGCATCGGCCCGGTGCCCGCGGTGCAGGGGCTGCTGGCCCGCACGGGCCTCGCGGCCGACGCGATCGACCTGTGGGAGCTCAACGAGGCCTTCGCGGCCCAGGTGATCGCCTGCAACCGCGAGCTGCGCCTGGACGAGGAGAAGCTGAACGTGGACGGGGGCGCGATCGCGCTCGGCCACCCCATCGGGGCCACGGGCTGCCGCATCCTGGTGACGCTGCTGCACTCGCTCGCGGAACGCGGCCTCCGGCGCGGCGTGGCCACGCTGTGCATCTCGGGCGGCCTGGGGCTGGCGGCGCTCGTCGAGCGCGTCTGAGCGCCACGGCCCCCTCGGGGGGCGTTGCGTCCGAGCGGCGCAGACCGTCCTCAGCGCCATGGCCACCAAGTCACGGGTAGGGCCTCGCGGAGGGTGAGACTCCTCCCGCGGACGGGCCCGTGGTTGGCCTCTGAAGGCCGTTCCCAAGCAACCGGCGCGCTGGGCCGGTAGCGGAAGGCCGATGACGACGACGACGCGCCTCGAGGCCTGCGCGAGGGGAGGAAGCGGCCTGAGCGCCCGGCTCCAGCGCGCCGCACGTGCACCGCATCGACGAACTTGGTGGCGTTGGTCCTCAGCGCGGCGCGGCCTCGGAAGGCGCGCCCTGGCCCACGAAGCGCACCCGGCCGTGCCCGACCGCGGCGATCGCGCGCAGGAGCTGGGCGTCGGCCTCGCCGATGGCCACGACGTGGATCTCGGCGTTGCGGAACAGGTTCATGCGCCGCACGTCGGCGGCCACGAGGTCGCCGCGCTCGGTGCCCCAGCCATAGGGGCCCATGTAGTGGATCTCCCGGGTGTTCGGCAGGGGCACCCGCGACTCCGGGTCGCCCGTCTGATCCTCGGGGTCCCGCACGTCGATGGCCGCGAAGTCGTCCCAGGAGGGCACGCCGTCGGACAGCAGGTAGACCGTGTCGCAGCCCTGCTCGAGCAGCCGCGCGTCCACGTGCTCGCCACGGGCCACGAAGCCCTGCTCCTGGGCCCGAAAGGCCCTCCGCAGCCCGCCGTGCAGGTTCGTGCGGCCCCGGAGACGGCCGTACGGGTGCAGCGCGTCGGTGGCCGTGCTCCTGGGTGCGATGTCGTCCAGGGCCTGGATCGAGGCCCGCACCGTCTTCGGCGTCACCGGCACGAACCCCGGCGTGGAGGCCAGCGGCTCGGCGACGTCCCCGAAGAGGATCACGCAGAACGAGCGCTCCTTGTCGAGCTTCTGGAGCGAGGCCTTCAGGCACTCGCGGGCCGCGTCGAAGCGCGTGCGGATCCGGTCCCAGGGCAGCCCGTCGGCGGGCGGCGCCTTGGGCGCCGGGCCGCCAGGGGTGGGCGTGACCGGCCGCTGGAGGGCGTCACGCTCGGCGCCCCCCAGCGGCGCCAGCATCGAGTCCGAGAGGTCGATCACGTACACGATGCGCCGGCCCGAGGCCCGGAGGCCGAAGAACTCGGGGCCGGCGTAGCGGTCCGAGGGCGCCTCGGTTCGCTGGGCGCCCGCGCGCGCGGCGGCCAGCTCGCGACGCCACACGGCAGCCGAGAGGTCGGCCCCCTCGGTCCCGAAGGCGCGCGCCAGGCAGCGGGCGATCACCAGCTTGGAGCGAGCCGTGAGGACGCGGTCCTCCAGCAGGCGGATGACCTGCTCGAGGAGCAGCGCCCCCTCCTCCGTGGCCCAGGGCTCGCTGCCCGCCGCCAGCGCCATCGCGGCGGCCTCGGCCAGCACGCCCCGGGCGGGCAGCGCGGAGGGCAGCCGGGCCAGCGCCGAGCGCACGGCGTCCAGCCGGGGCGGGACGTCCGCTCCCCGGGCCTCGGCCCCGTCGAACAGCCCCCGGAGCGACGCCGCGCGCAGGAACGGATCCGCGTCGGGCTCGCCCACGGCCTCCGCGGCCTCTGCGCCGCCCAGCCCGTGCTCGACCCAGGCGCTCACGTACCACAGCCAGGCGTCCCCGGCGGCCGCGTGGCGGCGGCGCCAGGCCGTCCAGGCCGGCAGCGTGTCCTGCTCGCGCCCCAGGTGCCGGCCGCAGAGCGTGACGACGAGGTAGCGCACCTCGTCCATGGGCTCCTCGGGCTTGTCGTAGTCCTTCACCAGCAGGGTCAGGGCGCGGGCGTCCCCCGTGGCAGCGAGCAGCTGCCGGGCGCGCGTGCGCACGAACAGGGACGGACGCGACTTGCTGGCGCGCCAGCGCGCCTGGGCGGCCTCGAAGCCGTCGCCGTCGCCCTGCGCATCGCGCGTGCCCGCCGAGAGCAAGACGGACAGGAGGCCGAGGATCCGGAGGAGCGCGGGGAGCATGCGGGATCGGGGAGCCCCTGCCGCGGGACCGGGCGCCGGACGCGGGGTCCCCGCAACGCCGGCATGCTACCTCCGCGCGGCCGCGCGCGCCGCCGCGGCCGGACCTCAGCCGGCCAGGGCCAGGAAGGCGACGGCGGTGACGAACATGACCGCGCTCTGCATCACCCCGAGCCAGAGGAAGTCGCGCGTGCGGTAGCCGCCGGGCGCCATCACCAGGATCATCGCCTGCGACGAGAAGGGCAGCACGAAGGCGCAGGACGCGCCGAACGCCACGGCGAGCAGCGCGGAAGCCGGCGCCACGCCGGAGCCGGCCGCGGCGTCCAGGGCCACGGGAGACAGCACGACCGCCGCGGCCGCGTTGCTCGCGGCGTTGGAGAGGAGCGCCGAGAGCAGGAACAGCCCCCCCAGCACGCCGAAGGCCCCGGCCACCGCGCCGAGCGGCTCCACGCCGCCGGCGATGGCCGCCGCCACGCCGTGCCGCTCCATCGCCGCGCCCAGCGGCACCGTGCCCACGACCAGCGCCAGCACCTTCCAGTCGAAGCAGCGCTTGAGCCCCTCGGAGGAGACGCAGCCGGTCAGCAGCATGAGCAGCGCGGCCGCGAGCGCGCTGGCCGCGATGGGCAGCCAGCCGGCCATCGGCGGCACGAGGGCCACCGCCAGGGCCGCCAGCGCCCACGGAGCCTGGTTCAGGTTCTCGGCCCGCGAGGCGTCCGACAAGACGAGGAAGTCGGGATCCCGGGCCAGCGCGCGCACCTGCTCGGCCGTGCCGCTGACCAGGAAGGTGTCTCCCACCTCGAAGCGGGTCCCCGCCAGCGCCTCGATGCGCTGGTCGCGGCGCCAGACGCTGAGCACGTTGACGCCGAAGCGCCGCCCCAGGTCGAGCTCCTTGAAGGTGCGGCCCACGGCCTCGCCGTTGGGGGCCACGGTGGCCTCGACCATGGTGACGCCGCGGCCCAGGATGCTCTCGAGCGTCTGGGGGCCGGCCAGGCCGAACTGCAGCGCCTCGGTCTCGGCGAAGCGCCAGGCCGACTCGTCTTCGCCCTCGACGTAGAGCACGTCGTCGGCCTCGAGGCGCAGCCCGGCGCGCACGTCGAGGAAGCGGCTGCCCAGCGGCCCGGCCCGCTTCACGGAGACGACGTCGAGCCCGTAGCGGGAGCGCACGGCCGCCTCGGCGACCGTGCGCCCGGCCAGCGGCGAGGCGGCCGAGAGCCGCAGCAGGAACAGGTTGCGCTCGAGCCCGTAGGACTGGGCCACTTCCTCGGGCAGCCGCGCCTCCCGCAGACGCTCCTCCCCGGTGCGCCGCGGCAGGAGGTGACGGCCGACGAGCATCAGGAAGGCGATGCCCGTGGCGGTGATCGCGAGCCCGGCCGGGCTGAAGGCGAAGAACCCGAGCCCCTGCCCTTCGGAGGCCCGGCCGCGGAGGAAGTCGGCCACCAGGAAGTTGGGCTGGGTGCCCATCAGCGTGATCGTGCCGCCCAGCGTGGCCGCCGAGGCCAGGGGCAGGTAGAGGCGCGAGGGCGCCACGCGCGCGCGGCGGCACAGCGAGGCCGCCACGGGCAGGAGCATGGCCACCGTGGCGGCGTTGCTCATGAACGCCGAGACCAGCGCGGTGGCCAGCAGGGTCACGAGCACCAGCGGTCCCTCGCGAGGCCCGCCGACCCGCTCCAGCCCGCGGGCCATCAGCGTGGCCACGCCGCTCTCCCGCAGGCCGCGGCTGACGACGAAGGTCGCGGCGATCGAAAGGGCCGCCTGGTTGCCGAACCCCGAGAGCGCGACGTCGGCGGGGACGACGCCGGTGGCCGCGAGCACGACGGGGATCGACAGCGCCACCAGCGGCAGCGCGACCCACTCGGTGATGAACAGCGCCGTGGCGGCCACGAGGGTCGCCACCGCGATCCAGCCGTGGACGTTCATCCGCGGATCGTAGCCGCCTCGGGGGATTCCGCTCAAGGCGCGCGGGCCGCCGGCCGATAGCCACCGCCGAGGTTGGCCCGGATGCGGTCGGTCGGAGCCCGATGCATCTCCCCCGCGTCCGGTGGCCCCGAGCGCCCCGTCGCCCTGCCGGCGACGTAGCGGCCCGGCGGCACCCGCCCGCGCGCCGAGACCGCGACGGACGCCCCGCCCGACCGCCCTCCGTGGTCTCGTGGCGCTCCGGGCGTGGCAGGCCCGGAGCCGGGACGTGCGTGGGGACCGAGGAGGCAGCGTGTCGTCGCTCCAGCGCAGCGTGGGCGGGTCGGGGTGGGTGTTCGCGGGCAGGCTCTCGACCGGGCTTCTCGCCCTGGCGCTCCTGACGCTGCCGGCCTGCGGCGGCGGTGGCGGCGGCGGGTCCGACGACGGCGGGGGCAGCCCGCCCGCGCCGGCCGACCCGGCGACGGTGCTCACGCCGAAGGCCACGTTCGACGCCGCCGACGTGGCGCACCTGCTCACGCGCACGCGCTTCGGGCTCACGGCCGCCGACCTGGCGGCGGTGGCGGCCCAGGGCGTGCCGGCCTTCGTGGACGCCATGCTCGTCTTCGACCCGGCCGACCCGGCGGGGGCCGCCGCGACGGCCTCCGAGGTCGCCGACCCGCAGTTCCCCCAGGAGCACGAGCTGGTGCGCTGGTGGCTGCGCGTGATGCAGGCGACCTCCAACCCCTTCCGCGAGGTGCTGGCGCTCTTCTGGCACGACCACTTCGCCACCAGCCAGGAGATCCTGGGCAGCGACAAGAAGTGGTGGTGGCCCGCCCACCTGCGCCTGTTCCGCGACGGGGGCGCGGGCAACCTGCGCTCCCTGCTGCTGGCCGTGGCCCAGGACTGGACCATGCTCGAGTGGCTCGACGGCGTGCGCTCCACGCGCAACGCGCCCAACGAGAACTTCGCCCGCGAGTTCTGGGAGCTGTTCACCCTCGGCGTGGACGCCGGCTACACGCAGGCCGACATCGTGCAGGCCTCGCGCTGCTTCACGGGCTACCGCACGCGCTTCGACGACGCCACGGGCCGCTCGACCGTGGCCTTCGACGCGGCCCGCCACAACACCTCGACGAAGACGCTGCTGGGCGGGACGATCGCCGGTCGCAGCGGCGCCGACGGGGCCGCCGAGTACGCCGACGTGGTGGACCTGACCCTGGCCCGGCGTCCGGTGGCCGAGTTCATCGTGCGCAAGCTGCTCGAGGCGTTCTGCTACGCGGACCCGCCCCCCACCGTCGTGGACCAGCTGGCGGCCCAGCTCAGGGCCGGGGGCTGGGAGCTGGCTCCGGTGCTGGCCACGCTGTTCAAGAGCGAGGCGTTCTACAGCCCCACGGCGAAGGCCGGGCTGGCCAAGAGCCCCGTGGAGCTGGCGCTGGGCTTCGTGCGGGCCACGGGCCTGCGCACGCACATGGACGACCTGGACGCGGGGGTGACCGACGCGGGCCAGCGTCCGACGATGCCCCCCAACGTCGCCGGCTGGGCCGGGGGCGCGCTCTGGTTCTCGGCCCAGGCGCTGGTGGAGCGCGCGAACTACGTGCGCGACTGCATCACGCACCGGGGCACCGACGTCCAGGCCGGGCTCGACCTGAGGGCCCTGCTCCCCGCGGGAGCGGGCACGGACGCGCCGGGCACGGTGGACGCGCTGGCGGCGCTGCTGCGCATCCCGCTGAGCGCGGCCGACCGCGCGACGCTGATCGACTACCTGGGCACCCAGCGGCAGTCGAACGGGACGGTGGTGGCCTCGCCCTTCGACGCGTCCAACCCCACCCACGTGGACGAGCGCGTCCGCGGCCTGCTCTACGTCCTGGCCCAGCATCCCGCCTACCACCTGCGCTGACGCGCGCCCCCCGGAGACCCTCCCATGTGCAACCCTCCCCGGCTCGGTCGTGGCGCCTCGCGCCGCGACGTGCTGCGCTTCACGCTCGCCGGCGCCGGCCTGGCCGCGCTGGGCCCGCTCGGCGGCCGGCTGCTGCCCGCCGCCAGCGGCGCCGTGGCCACGCAGACGACGTTCCTGATCCTCAACGCCTTCGGCGGCAACGACGCGCTCAACATGGTCGTCCCCACGGGCCTGCAGGCCTACTACGACCGGCGCCCTACGATCCACGTGCCGGTGGCCCAGCAGCTCGCGCTCACGGGCGGCCCGCGCCCGACCACGGCCTACGCCCTGCACCCCCGGATGACGCGCATCCAGGGCCTCTGGAACCAGGGACAGGCGGCGATCGTGAACCTCGTCGGCTACCCGCAGGCCAACGAGTCGCACTTCGAGAGCGAGGACATCTGGTCCTCGGCCTTCCGGCAGGGCGCCGGCGGGCTCACCGTGCCGCACAGCGGCTGGATCGCGCGCTACGCCGATCGCAACGCGGCCTCGCCGCTGGGCGTGCTGTCCGTCGGCATCGGGCGTCGCCGCGACTTCGCCGGCGGAACCACGAACCCGCTCCAGCTCGGGCGCCTGCGCGACTTCCGCTTCCTCAGCGACGGTTCGTACGCAGCCAACCACCTGCACCGCCTGGAGGCCGTGCGTCAGGTGCTGAGCCAGCAGCCCACGACGGGGCTGTCGGGGGAGGCACGGGCCTCGCTGGACGCCGCCCACCAGCTGGTGGACCAGGTGCAGGCGGCGATCACCTCCTACACGAGCGCCGTGACCTACCCGGGCACGGGCCTGGCGAGCAGCCTGAAGGACGTCGCGCGCCTGGTGCAGGCGGGCTTCCCCACGCGGGTCTTCTACACCGGCTTCGGCGGCTTCGACACGCACGGCGACCAGGCCTCGTTGGACGCCGCGGGCCTGGTCGTGGGCTCGCACGCCAACCTGCTCGACACGCTCGACAAGGCCGTCGGTGCGCTCGTGGACGACCTGACCGCCATGGGCGCCTGGGACCGCACGGTGATCGCCGTGATCTCCGAGTTCGGCCGGCGCAACTACGAGAACGGCTCCCTGGGCACCGACCACGCGGCCGCGCAGGCCGTGCTCGTGCTCGGCGGCGCGGTGCGGGGCGGGGTCTACGGCCCCGACCTGACCGACGCGATGCTGGCCGAGGAGGTCCTGGACTACGCCGTGGACTTCCGCGACGTGTACCGCGAGATCCTCGCCGACCACCTGGGCGCGAGCGGCCTGGCCGAGGTCTTCCCCGAGACGCAGGAGGTCTCCACGACGCTGGGCCTCCTCTGAGGCCTCCCCCTTCCCTTCGTCCCCGGCGGTGGCAGCCGTCGGGCGCAACCGGCCGCAGGCACGGAGCCGCAGGCGGGCGACCCCGCCGAGTGCAGATGGAGCCTTGTCCCCCCCCCTGGGCCGCCGCGCACGCGACGGCCTGCGCGGCGCGGGTCGGGTCGCCGACCCGCGCCGCCTCTCCCCCCCCCGGAGCGCTCGTGGACGCACCCGGCCCCCGATCCGCACCCACGACCGTCCCCCCGCGCGCAGGCGGGGCTAGGATGAGGATGCGCGCGCACGGTTTCGCAGGCCCGCTCGCGCACCGGCCGGTCCCCGCAGGGCCCGCCGACCCCGTGGAGCGCCGCGCTCCACAGGGTCGGACGACGGGCGCTACCCGGGGGGCTCCGGCCGGGTTCCATCCCGGTGCGGGAGGGCCTGCGTCGCACGCGGCCGTCCCCGTTCCGGATGTGCCCCATCCGGGCTCGAGGAACGGCCCATGACGTCGATCGCCCCGACGCGCCGCTGCGCGCTCCTGCTCACGCTCCTGCTCACCTTGGCGCTGGGGGCCTGCGGTGGCGGAGGCTCCGGGGGTGCGTCCGACGACGACGGCTCGGGGGGTCTGCCGGGCGGGGGCGGAGGGGGCCCCACGGCCGATCCGTCCACCGTGCTCACGCCGAAGGCCTCGTTCACCGAGGCCGACCTGCGGCACTTCCTCCTGCGCACGCACTTCGGCGTGCGCCCCTCCGAGCTGGCCGCGGTGCAGCAGGCCGGGCTGGCCGTCTACGTGGCGCAGATGCTGGCGCCGCCCGCGCCCGGCGCCTCGGCCGTGGACCAGGCGGCCGACGCGGTGCTGGTGAACGCCACCGACCCGCCGGGCCTGCAGGGGGGCTTCCCCTCGGCCGGGCAGTGCGCCCAGTGGTGGCAGCACATCCTGCAACGCACGACGACCCCCTTCCAGGAGGTGGCCGCGCTCTTCTGGCACGACCATTTCGCCACGAGCACGGCCGGGCTCGACCTGAACGCCACGCACTGGGCCAAGCCGCACGTGAACCTGCTGCGCCTGCACGGCACGGGGAACCTCAAGACCCTGGCGCTGGCGATCTCACGCGACTCACTGATGCTCTGGTGGCTCGACAACGTGCTCAACACGGCCCTGGCGCCCAACGAGAACTTCGCCCGCGAGTTCTGGGAGCTGTTCCTGCTCGGCGTCGACCAGGGCTACACGCAGGCCGACATCGTGGAGGGGGCGCGGGCCTTCACGGGCTACCGCCTGCGCTTCAACGCCACGACCACGCAGGCCTTCACCGAGTTCGACCCGGCGCGGCACGACGAGGGGGCCAAGACGATCTTCGGCGTGCCGATCCCCTCGCAGACGCCGGGCGCGGGCGAGCACGACGACTTCGCGGAGATGGTCGAGATCACCTTCGCCCAGCGTCCGGTGGAGGCCTTCGTCGTCCGCAAGCTGCTGACCTGGTTCTGCTACGACGACCCGCCGGAGAACGTGGTGGCCGAGCTGGGCGCGCTGCTCAGGAACGGCGGCTGGAACCTCGCGCCGGTGTTCCAGACCCTGTTCCTCTCGGAGGCGTTCTACAGCGACAAGGCGCGCCAGGGGTTCGTGAAGAGCCCCGTGGAGCACGCCATCGGCTTCGTGCGCGCCACCGGCCTGCTGGCGCCGGAACGCTCGGTGATCGACCCTGCGCTCAACTTGCTGGGCCAGCGCCCCACGCAGCCGCCCAGCGTCGCCGGCTGGCCCCTGGACGAGGCCTGGCTCTCGGCGGCCGGCCTGGTCGACCGCGCCAACCTGACGAACTCGATCCTGGCCGCGCGCACGTTCCAGACGGGCCTGGGGATCACGGCGGCGTCCCTGCTCCCGCCGCTGCCCGCCACGAGCGCTCAGATCGTGGACGCGCTGGCGAGCCGCCTCAACGTCACGGTCAGCCCCGCCGAGCGGGCCGCCTACGTGGCCTACCTCGACCAGAACGCGGCCGGGCAGGCCGACCCCTTCGACGCGAGCAACCCGACGGACGTGGACCAGCGCCTGCGCGGGCTGCTCTACGCCCTTGCGCAACACCCCACGTACACGGTCCGCTGAGAGGGTGAGAAGCTCCGCTTCCCACCTCTCAGGGGCTTGCTGGCGCGGCCGGCCGAGGCCGGCCGACGCACGGAGGCTGAGGATTCCCCTCAGCCTCGACGGGAGAACCGACCATGTGCACCCGCCCCGCCCATCGCCGTGCCGGCTCCGGCCCCCTGCGGCACCTGCCGCGTGGGACGACGCGCCGTGACGTGCTGCGCCTCACCCTGGGGAGCCTGGGCCTGACCGCCCTGGGGCCCCTGGCCCTGCGCCGGCTGCCCGTGGCCGCCGGCGCGCCGCAGAGCCAGACCCGGCTGATCGTGTTCAACCTGGTGGGCGGCTGCGACGCGCTGAACACGGTCGTGCCGCTCACCGTGCCCGAGTACTACGCCCGCCGGCCCAACGTGGCCATCCCGGCGGGGCAGGAGCTCTCGCTGAACGCGGGTCCCAACGCGACCACGGCCTACGGGCTCCACCCGGCGCTGGACCAGATCCAGGCCCTGTGGAACGAGGGCTCGGCGGCGCTGATCCGCAAGGTGGGCTACCCGCAGGAGAACCTGAGCCACTTCACCAGCATGGACGTCTACTCCTACGGCGTCCGGGGCGACTTCCTCCCGTTGGGCATCCCCGTCAGCGGCTGGATCGCGCGCTACGCCGACCAGCACGCCCCCACGCCCATGGGCGCGGTGGCCGTGGGCGTGGGCCGTCCCGTGGACGTCACGGGCGGCAGCACGAACCCGGTGGCGGTCACGAGCCTGGCGGGCTTCCAGTTCCAGGCCGACCCGGGCAACGCCGCCGACCAGCAGCACCGCCTCGCCCTGATCCAGAGCGTGCTCTCGGGCTTCGCGGGCGCCGGCCTCTCCTCCGAGGCGAAGGCGGCGCTGGAGACCGGGCACCAGCTGGCGGCCCAGATCCAGGCGGCCGTCGCGGGCTACACGACGGCGGTCGCGTGGCCCGCGACGCCGATCGGGCAGTTCCTGCGCGACGTGAGCACGCTGATCGAGGGCGGGTTCGAGACCCGCGTCTTCTACACCGGCTACGGCGGGTTCGACCTGCACGGAGGCATGGGCGGCCCGACGGGCGCGCACGCCACCCTGCTCCAGCGTCTGGACGACGCCGTGGGCGCCCTGGCCCAGGACCTGAAGAACCGCGGCCAGTGGAACGACACGCGCATCGTGGTCATCACCGAGTTCGGCCGACGCAACTACGAGAACGCCTCGCTGGGCCTCGATCACGGGCACGCGGCCACGTTCCTCGAGCTGGGCGGCGGCCTGAGCGGCGGGCTGCATGGCCCGGCGATCAGCTCGGCCGACGTGCAGGCCGAGTACCTGCCCTACGCGGTGGACTTCCGCGACGTCTACCGCGACGTGATCACGAACCACCTCGGCGGCTCGGCGGCCGCGGTGTTCCCGGAGAGCCAGCCGATCTCCACCTCCCTGGGCATCGCATGACGCTCCGACGCCTCCCCCACCTGCTCCCGGCGCTCGTCTGCCTGCTGGCCGCCTGCGGCGGCGGGGGCGGTGGAGGCGGCGACGCGGGCGGCGGAGGCGGCGGAGGGCCCGGCGCGACGGGCGCGCCTTCCGACCTCAGCTACGAGGTCACGCCGGCGCTGCACCGCGTGGGCGAGGCGGCCACGGCCAACGTGCCCACGGTCACCGGCCTGGTCACGTCCTTCAGCGTGACCCCGCCGCTGCCCGCGGGCCTCGTGCTCGACCCCCTGACGGGGGCGCTCGGAGGCACGCCGACCCAGGAGGCGCCCCTGACCGACCACCTCGTGACGGCGACCGGCCCGGGCGGCTCGACGCAGGTCACGCTGCCCGTGCTCGTGGGGCCCGCGCTGCCGCCCGAGATCGCCTACCTGGCCCCCGGCTTCGACGTCCAGGCGGTGGCCACCGGGCTCGACCTGCCCTGCAAGATGGCGCTCGCGCCCGACGGGCGCCTGTTCTTCAACGAGCTGAAGACGGGGGCGGTGCGCGTGATCGACGCCGGTGGCGCCCTGCTCTCGACGCCGTTCGCCACGGTGACGGTGCAGGGGGGCGGCGCGCACCAGGGGCTGCTCGCGCTGGCCCTGGCGCCCGACTTCGCCTCCTCGGGTCACCTCTACGTGCTCTACACGGCGCCGGCCGACGCGACCCACGCGGCCGACCACGCGCGGCTCGAGCGCTTCACCGACGTCGCGGGCGTGGGCACGAACCGCACCGTGGTCCTCGACGGGCTCCCGGCCGGGTTCGTGAACAACGGCGCCGACCTGGTGTTCGACCTGGACGGCAACCTGTGCCTGAGCCTGGGCGACGCCGACGTGCCGGCCAACGCGCAGAGCCCGGCCTCGGCGTCGGGCAAGGTGCTGCGCCTGACGCCCGCGGGCGTCGCGCCGGCCGACAACCCCACGCCGGGGAGCCTGGTGTGGTGCAGCGGGCTGCGCAACACCTTCGGGCTCGCCGTGCACCCGGTGCTGGGCGGCCTGTACGGCGTGGACAACGGTCCGGCCGCCGACGACGAGTTGAACTACCTGGCGCCGGGGAAGAACTTCGGCTGGGGCGCCGTGGCGGCCATCCCCGGCGCGCAGGCGGGCCTGAGGATGCGCACCTGGGTGACGGAGATCGTGCCGACCGCGATCGTCTGGCACCCGGGGGCGGCCTGGGGCGAGGCCTTCGCCGACGACCTGTTCATCGCCTCCTACGACGACGACCAGGTGCTGCGCTACGAGATGTCGGGCAGCCCGGGCCAGGACCTGACCGACATCGACGTCGAGTCGGTCTTCCTGACCTTCGTGGCCTCGACGACGGACCGCAAGCCGCTGGACCTGCTCGTGGCGCCGGACGGCTCGCTGCTCGTGCTCACCTTCACGGGCCTCTGGCGGGTGACGAGGCTCTGACGGAGCGCGTGGAGCAGGGCCCCCAGCGTGCGTGGGCAGCCAGCGTGCGCGGGCGGCGCCCCGGACCAGACCGTTCGGATTCCGGACTTGCGCGCCACCGGCACTCGAAGGTAACCTCGCCGGGCAGCCATGGTTGCCCTGCCCCCGCCCCCGACCGACCGTGCCGCAAAGACCGAGGTGCAGCCGCTCCGCCAGCCGCTGCCCCGGGTGCAGCAGCCGGGCGACCGGTCAGCTCCGCAACAGCCAGGCCACGCTCGCGGCCATCCAGACGCCGAGCCCAAGGCCCACGAGCAGCCGCAGCTCGCTGCAAGGCACCCCCCCGGAGCTCACCTCGAGCCCGAAGCCCACCGGACCTGCCCACGAGAGCAGCGCCACCCGCCGGAGCGGCGCCCGCGGGCGAGCGAGGAGGTAGGGGAAGGCGAACGCGGCGAAGCCGAGGTAGAGGCCCACGCACCGCGCGCAGAGTCCCAGGGGCTCGCCGCCGACGTGCAGCGTGCGCTCCGCCCTCTGATGGCACAGGCCGGACAGGAGCGCCCGGACACCCTCTCCGGCAAGCGCCCCTGCCAAGGCCAGGGCGACGAGCACGATGGCCGCGATGGCAAGAACGAGGAACACCCAGCGATGGAGTCGACGACGCCGCGTCATGCGTGACGGGCCTCGACGATCAGGCACACCCCCGGAGGCAGCATGCGAGCGAACTGGAACAGGCTCACGTCCCGACTCAGGCTGGCGCTCAGGAAGGCCGGCCTGGTGCTGGCCCTCTGCCTCGTGGCCATGCCCAGCCTCGCCTGCGAGGATTTCGAGGACACCGAGTCGCCGTCGGGGACCTCGGGGGGGTCCGGCGGAGGTTCGGGCGGGGGATCCAGCTCCTTCTGCGGCGCCAAGCCGACGGTGCCCAACACGCCCAGCGTCCAGTGCCGCACGCACTGGCAGGCCGCGGTGGCCCTCTGGGATGCGTGCGTCGCGTACGCGAACGCCGGCAACACGGCAGCGGCCAGCACGACCAAGGATCGGCTCGACGACCAGAAGCAGCTCGCCGCAGAGGAGTGCAGCAAGCTGCAGTCCAAGGCTCTCATCTCCGCAAGTCTCCCACACGACGTCGCCGTGGAGAGCGGATTCCTCGCCACGGGTTGGCTCGACACGTGGACCGTGACCGGGGTCACGCGACACGCCGTGCAGGGTCTGGAGGCGTTCTCCGGCGGGCCCCAGTTGGGCGTGGATTCCACGGGCCGCATCTACGTGGTCGTACCCACGCTCGATGGCACGCGAGCGCTGCACCAGGAGGTCGTCGCGTTCCGCCCGGGCGCAGACCCCGAGCCGGTCCTCGAGCTGGCCTGCGAGCGCGAGTTCCTCAGGGCGCTGCTCGTGGTCGGCGCCGGCTACGTGGGAGCCACCGGCGCCCCCCCCCTCGTTCGGGACGGTCTGTTCCTGGTCGTGGACGGCTACGACCACGCGGCGGGTGCGTCCTGGCGCGAGTTCCGCAGCCTGGACCCGCGGTCGGGCATCGTCCACGTGCTCCATCATCGGCCCCACGGATCGAGGCGCGCCGACGATGCCGTGGACGGGCTGCTGCACGCCGCGCTCGCGGCCGATGGAACGCTCTACCTCATGGAAGAGCTCGACGCCGACCTCGACGCACCGGGCAGCATCCGGGCGTTCGTCTGGAACCCGGTCGGACGGGCCTACGTAGAGTCGGAACAGCCCATCACGACGCGGAACACGGTGACGGGATCGTTCGTGGTCGGCCCGGATGGCCACCTGTACGGGTTCGAGCGCGCCTCGCGCGACGCCGACGCCCCCAGCACGCAGCGCATCGTGCGGATCGACCCGACCCGCAGGGACGCCTGGAGCCCGTACGCGACGTTCGCTCCCGAGCTCGGCGCCCGACACCCCAACGACGTCGACCTGGCCTTCGACTCGAACGGCGGCCTGTTCCTGCGCAGCCTGGCCGCCGACGGCCAGGGGGACTGGCACGGCGTCGTGCTGCCCGTAGGCCCTGACGCCCTCGTAGGACCGCTGCGGCGCGCCCAGACGATCCTCCCGACGCCCTTCCTGCGCAGCCTGTTCGCGGCCGGACCGGACGGAACGCTCTTCGTGGTCGAACGACGACGCGGCTCGGCCGGCCCGGACCCCGCCGGGGACGTCGTCGTGGCGCTCGTGCCCGCGCGCTGAGCGCTCAGCCGCGGGCACCGGACCCGCGGGCGGCGGCCGGGCACCCCCGCAATCGGGGACGGATCCGGCCCGCCCGGGGAGAGTGGTGCGACTCCGTGTCGGACACCGCTACGCCCCCCCCGCCCGGCCCCGACGTCGAGGTCACGCCCTGCCCGCTGTGCGGCGATCCGCGCACCCGGCCGCTCGCCCCCGGCGACGGCTGGGCCATGGGCCGCTGCAAGGGCTGCGGCCTCGTGCGCCAGAACCCCCGCGTGACGGCGGCCTGGATCCGCGCCCAGGCCTACGACGTCGAGCGGCCCGGGACGCCGGCGCCCCGCCGCTCGCGCTCCCTCCAGGGCGCCGGCCTGGAGGCCTGGGAGACCAAGCCCCAGGGCGCCTTCGAGGCCAGCGTCGCCGCCGCCGCCGCCCGGCTCCCGCCCGGGGAGCCCCGGGGCCTGTGGCTCGACGTGGGCTGCCAGACCGGAGGGCTGCTCCGGGCCGCCGCCGCGGCCGGCTTCGGCGCCGCCGGCTGCGACGTGGACGCGGGCTCCGCGCGGCTCGCCGCCGCGCTCCCCGGGTTCGACGCCCGCGCAGGCTCGCTCGCCGAAGCGGGCTTCCCGGCGGGCTGCGCCCAGGTCGTCTCCTACCGTCAGGTGCTCGAGCATGTGCACGACCTGGGCGCCGAGCTCCGGGAGGCGCGGCGCGTGCTGGCCCCCGACGGGCTCCTGCTCGTGGAGGTGCCGCACCAGGGAGGCGTGCGGGCCCGCCTGGCCGGCCTGCGCGCCGCGCTCGGCCGCCTGCCGCGCCGGCGCCTGTTCCACAACGTGCCGCAGCACCTCTTCTACTTCCGCGCGCGCGACCTCGCCCGGCTCCTGCGGCAGCACGGCTTCGAGGTGGCGAGCGCGAGCACCTACGGCCGCTACCGCGCGGGCCGTGGCGCGCTGCGCGCGGCCTACGACGGGCTGCGCGACCGCCTGCGGCTGGGCAACAAGCTGCGCGTGCTCGCCCGCCCCTCGGGGCCCGCCGTGGTGCACGCCGGGCCCGGAGACTGGGAGCGCGTGCGCGCGCTCAGGCTGCGGGCCCTGACCGCGGATCCCGACGCCTTCGGCATGACCCTGGCGCAGGAGCAGGGCAAGACGCCCGAGGCCTGGCGCACGCGCCTGGAGAGCCCGGCGGCGGCGACCTTCCTCGGCGTGCTCGACGGCCGGGACGCCGGCCTGGCGGTGGGCAGCGTCTACGAGGGCGCGGCCGACGCCGCGGGCCTGTACGCGATGTGGGTCGCGCCCGAAGCGCGGGGGCGGGGCGTGGGCGACGCGCTGGTGGGCGCCGTCCTGCGCTGGGCCCGCGCGCGGGGTGCGCGCCGGGTGCTGCTCGACGTCGGGGATGCCAACGCGCCCGCGCAGCGGCTCTACGCGCGGAACGGGTTCACGCCGACGGGGGTCACGGGGGTCGTGTCGCCCGATCGACCCCACGTCAAGGAGCACCAGCGCGTCCACGCCTTCGGCCCGGGCCCCCGCCCCGGAGAGCAGCGCGGCGGCTGAGGCCCCCGCTCGCGGTGCGCGGGCGGCTCAGCGGCGGCGCCGCAGACGGCGCAGACGGTCCTCGGCGGGGGGCGGCTCGGCTCGAGGCGCGGCGAGGCTCCCGGGCACGCGGTTGCCACCCCGCGGGAAGAACGCCGGCATGCGCGAGCCCGGCACCCAGCTGGTCCCGTCGCGTGAGAGCTCGATCTCCGGTCCCACCCGGCCCTCGGCGATCCACTGGCGCAGCTCCGCCTCCGTGAAGGGCCCGTACAGGTGCCGAGCGTCCTGGCGCAGGTACCAGTCCGCGGCGGGCGCCGCCCCGCCGGCGGCGCGCGAGGGGACCGGGGCCGACACCCGCGGCGGCGCCAGCTCCTCCTCGCTCAGGTGCATGCCCGTGAGGGTGATCGAGCCCGAGTCCCGCACCGGCCCCCGGGGCGTCGGCGACGCGAGGGAGCCCTGCGCCGGCACGGGGGCAGTCGCCGGGCGCGGCGCCGGAGCCGGAGCGGCCACCGTGGGCACGGCGGTGGGGCGCCCCGGCGGAGGCACGGGCACGTAGCCGTCGGGCAGCAGCCCGGGGACGTCCTGCGCGGTGCACCACCACAGGCCGTCGTAGCTGAGCAGCATGTAGGGCTGGAGGCGGCGCTGGGCGGCGTAGCCACGAAGCCGCGCGAACGCGAAGGGCCCCTGCACGTTCGTGCCCTGGCGGATGAACAGGGCGATCTCCGGCGCCGCAGCCGCGAGCGCGCCCGATCCCCCGAGCTCGGGCACGTCCATCACCGACATCCACGCCTGACCGTCCGCCGAGCACTGCGCCCCGGCCGGCAGCTGACCCGCACCGAGCCACTGCCGGATCGAGGACAGCTCGAACGGCCCGGCCCGCTCGAGGGGATCGCGACGCAGGTAGTAGGCGCTCATCGGGAGCCGGCCTCCGGCCCTGGGGCCGGACGGAGCCTAGCACCGACGCCCCGCGGGCGCAGGGGGGGGGCGCCGCGCGGCGCGGGTGCCGCCCGCTGAATCGAGATCTTGCACAAGCCTGCGCAGGGAGCCAGGATCGGCCCCCGATGCCCTCGGCCGATGTGCTCCTCAACGACTTCAAGCGCCAGTGGGCCGAGACGGCGGGCGACGTCCTCTCCGCCGTGGCCCGGGTGGGCGAGAGCGGCTGGTACGTCCTGGGCCGGGAGGTGGCCGAGTTCGAGTCCGCCCTCGCCGCACGGATGGCGCGCGCGTCCGCCGTCGGCTGCGCCAACGGCCTGGAGGCGATCGAGATCGCGCTGAGGGCGGCTGGCCTGGCCCCGGGCGCCAAGGTGCTCACCACGCCGCTGAGCGCCTTCGCGACCACGTTGGCCCTCCTGCGCGCGCGCGCCGTCCCCGTGTTCGTGGACGTGGACGAGCACGGGCTGCTCGACCTGGACGCCGCGCGGGAGGCGCTGGCCGCCGACCCCGCGCTGCGCGCGATGGTGCCCGTGCACCTCTACGGCCACGCGCTCGACCTCGCGCGGTTGGAGGCCCTGCGCGGCGAGTTCGGGCTGCTCGTGGTCGAGGACTGCGCCCAGGCGATCGGGGCGGCCCACCGCGGCCGCCCGGTGGGCTCGGTGGGACGGCTGGCCGCGACGAGCTTCTACCCGACGAAGAACCTGGGCGCCCTGGGCGACGGCGGGGCGATCCTGACCGACGACGAGGGGCTGGCGGCGCGCTGCCGGACGCTGCGCGACTATGGGCAGTCGAGCAAGTACGTCCACGACGAGCTCGGCCTGAACAGCCGCCTGGACGAGCTGCACGCCGCCGTGCTGCGCACCGCGCTGCTGCCCCGCCTGCACGCCTGGACGGCCCGACGCCGCGAGGTGGCCCGCGCCTACGGAGAGGGGATCGAGCACGCGGCGGTGCGCCCGCTGCCCGTCCCCCCGGGCTCGGAGAGCGTGTGGCACCTCTACCCCGTGCGGGTCCCGCCGGCGGCGCGCGCGGGCTTCGTCCGCCACCTCCAGGCCGCCGGGATCCGCACGGCGGTCCACTACCCGTTCCTGATCCCCGAGCAGAAGGCGCTGCGCGGGCAGGCCTTCGAGGTGCGCGGCCCGCTCGACCGGGCGCACGCGCTCGCGCTCGGCGAGGTCTCCCTGCCGATCCACCCGCACCTGGACGACGCCGAGGTCGCGCGCGTGATCGCCGCCGTGAACGCCTGGCCGGGCGCATGATCTCCCTCGTCGTGCCCGTCTACCGCAACGCGGAGAACGTGGCGGCCCTGCTCGAGGCGCTGCAGCAGCTGGACCGGCGGCTGGGGGGCGGGCTCGAGGCCGTGTTCGTCGTGGACGGCAGCCCGGACGACTCGTTCCTGCGCCTGTCCACGGCCCTGCCGCGCCTGCCGCTGCGCTCGCGTCTGCTGCTGCTCTCGCGCAACTTCGGCGCCTTCGCCGCCATCCGCGCGGGGCTGGCGGCGGGCACGGGCGAGAGCTTCGCGGTCATGGCCGCCGACCTCCAGGAGCCGCCCGAGCTGGTGGTCGAGTTCGCCGCCCGCCTGGCCTCGGGGCGCTGCGACGTGGTCGTGGGCGAGCGCACCGGGCGGGCCGACCCGTGGCCGTCGCGCTGGTTCGCGGGCGCGTTCTGGCGCCTGTACCGCCGCTTCGTGCAGCCCGAGATCCCCGTCGGAGGGGTGGACGTGTTCGGCTGCACGCGGGCCGTGCGCGACCAGCTGCTGCTGCTGCGCGAGAACCACAGCTCGCTGGTGGGCCTGCTCTACTGGGTGGGCTTCCGCCGGGAGAGCGTGCCCTACGCGCGCCGCGAGCGGCAGGCGGGCCGCTCGGCGTGGACCTTCCGCAAGAAGCTGGCCTACCTGATGGACAGCGTGTTCGCCTTCAGCGACCTGCCCATCCGCGTCCTCCTGCGCCTGGGCACGCTGGGCCTGGTGCTCAGCGTCGGGCTCTCGGTGGTCGTGCTCGTGGCCAAGCTGCTCGGGACGATCCCCGTGCCCGGCTACGCCGCGACGCTGCTCACCGTGGCCTTCTTCGGCGCGCTGAACTGCTTCGGGCTGGGCGTGATCGGCGGCTACGTCTGGCGCGCCTACGAGAACACGAAGGGGCGGCCGAACTTCGTGGTGGCCTCGAGCCAGGCGTTCGGCCCGGGCGCGGGCGCCGCGCGGACGGAGGGCGGCGATGTCTGACTGGTTCCGCCACCCCCAGGCGCTCGTCGAGACCCAGCGCATCGGGAAGGGCACGCGGGTGTGGGCCTTCGCGCACATCCTGCCGGGCGCCGTGGTCGGCGCCGACTGCAACGTGTGCGACCACACCTTCATCGAGAACGACGTGGTGGTCGGCGACCGCGTGACGATCAAGTGCGGCGTGCAGCTCTGGGACGGCCTGCGCATCGAGGACGACGTCTTCATCGGCCCGAACGTCACCTTCACCAACGACCCGCACCCGCGCTCCCGCCAGCGGCCCGAGCGCTTCGAGGTGACGCGCGTGCGCGCCGGCGCCTCCATCGGCGCCAACGCGACGATCCTGCCGGGGCTGACGATCGGCCAGCGCGCGCTGGTGGGCGCCGGGGCCGTCGTGACGCGCTCGGTGCCGCCCCACGCGGTGGTGGTGGGCAACCCCGCGCGCATCGTCCGCTACGTCGATGCCGGCGCCGGCCCGGCCGGCCCGGCGGCGGCGCCGGCGGCCGTGGGCCCGGGCGCGGGCGAGCGGCGCCTGCGCGTGCGCGGCGTGACCCTGGAGCGACGGCCCGTGATCAAGGACCTGCGCGGCAACCTGAGCGCGCGCGAGGTCGGCCGGGGCCTGCCCTTCGCGCCCCTGCGCTACTTCATCGTCCACGACGTGCCGAGCAAGGAGGTGCGCGGCGAGCACGCGCACCGCACGCTGCACCAGCTGCTCGTCTGCATCCGTGGCTCGGTGGCCGTGGTGGCCGACGACGGCGAGCAGCGCGAGGAGGTGCTGCTCGACTCGCCCGAGCTGGCCCTGCACCTGCCGCCGCTCACCTGGGGGGTGCAGTACAAGTACACGCCCGAGGCGGCGCTCCTGGTGCTGGCTTCCGACGTCTACCGCCCCGACGACTACATCCGCGACTACGACCAGTTCCTGCGCGAGCGCCGGGAGCACGACGCGCGCGCGCGCTAG
>CAZPOZ010000006.1:0-23561 GCA_964588235.1 uncultured Planctomycetales bacterium | reverse complement strand
GGCGTTCGTGGACGTGGCGGTGGCGCGCTGGGAGGCGCTCACGGGCAGGAAGGCCGAGCGGGCGTGAGCGAGCGCCTGCCGGTCCCTGCGCCGCCCTCCGCGATGCAACCCGCCGAGGACCCGGTCGTCACGGCGCTTCACGCGCTGCTCGCGCACCCGGCGCTGGCCCAGAACCTGGGCCTCACCGTGCTCTCGCGCATGGCCCTGGACGAGAGGATCCCCGCCAAGGAGCGCCGTCGCTGCGGCGAGGTGCTGGCGCAGCTCAAGCTCAAGGCCATGGAGCTGGCCGCCCACGTGACCGGTGCCCGGGAGCGCGCGCTGCGGGACCAGGGCATCACCCAGGGCCCCACGGAGGTCCACGTCGAGCAGCACAACACCAGGATCGAGATCGTGCGCGAGGGCTCGAGGGACTGGCGCACGGCGGACGGGGGCTGACGTGGCGCGCGGCAAGGTCTACCTGTCGGAGCCGATGCCCCACCAGCTCGAGGTGCTGCGCCACCCGGCCAGGAACAAGGTGGTGGTGTGCGGCCGGCGCTGGGGCAAGACGCGCACCGGCCAGCTCGCCTGCGTCGAGGGCCACGGGCCGCGGCACGGGGGCTTCAAGGGCGCGATCGATGGCGGCACCATCTGGTGGGTCGCCCCGACCTTCCCCATCGCGTCCATGATCTGGCGCGACCTCAAGCGCTCGCTGCGCGACGGCTGGGGCGAGAAGAACGAGAACGAGCGCAGGATCGTGATGCCGGGCGGGGGCTCGATCACGGTGAAGTCGGCCGACAACCCCGACTCGCTGCGCGGCGAGGGCCTGGACGGCTGCGTGCTCGACGAGGCCGCCTTCATGAAGGCCGAGGCCTGGCAGGCCTGCATCCGGCCCGCGCTCTCCGACCGGCGGGGCTGGGCGATGTTCCTCACCACCCCCAACGGGCTCAACTGGCTCCACGAGCTGTTCCAGGACGTGCCGAGCCGCGAGGGCTGGGCGCGCTGGCAGCGGCCCTCCTCGGACAACCCGATCATGGACGCGGCGGAGATGGCGGCCGCGCGACGCGACGTGGGGTCGCACATGTTCACGCAGGAGTACGAGGCGCAGTTCCTCTCGGCCTCGGGGGGGCTGTTCAAGGCGGCGTGGTTCGAGCACCGCTACGACCCCCAGGGCGAGGCGCACTACCAGCTCGAGGGCGGGCCGGTGGTGCACCGGGACGCGCTGGCGCGCTTTGCCACGGTGGACCTGGCCGCCAGCCTCAGGAGCCACGCCGACTACTCGGTGCTGATGGTGTTCGGCAGGGCCCGCGACGGGCGCCTGCTCCTGCTCGACGTGGACCGGGCGCGGCGCGAGGGGCCCGACCTCGTGCCGGCGATGCTGCGGGCCCAGCGGCGGTGGAGCCTGAGCAGCGTCTGGATCGAGAAGGCGGGCTTCCAGCTCGCCATCGTCCAGGAGGCGCGCCGGGCCGGCGTGCACGTGCGGGAGCTCACGGCCAAGGGCGACAAAGTGGCCCGGGCGTTGCCCGCGACGGCGGCCCTCGAGGGCGGGCGGCTGCTGCTGCCGCGCACCGCGCCGTGGGCCGACGAGCTGATCAGCGAGTGCCTGGCGTTCCCCAACGGCGCCCACGACGACCAGGTCGACGCGCTGGCCTACGGCGTCCTGGCGGCACGGGGGGTGGGGCAGGGCTCGCTGAGGCCGGCCGCCACGCCGCGCGACGACGACCGGGACGACCTCGACTACGTGCCCACCGAGCTCGAGCGCGTCATGCGTGACATCGCGCCGGAGGGCGCGTTCACGCCGTCGGGCCGGGCACGCAGCTGGGGCGAGATCTGCCGGCGGCAGCGGCCGTTCGGGTAGGCGCCACGTGGGCTGCTTCGACCCGCGACGCCTGCGCGACCCCGATGCGACCCAGGCCCGGCGCGACGCCAAGCTCACGCTCATGGTCGCCAACTGCGCGCTCCGGGGACAGGGGGGCGCGCTCGACCCCGCCGCCATCGAGGCTGTCGCCCTGGACGAGCGCTTGTCGGCACGCACACGTCGGCGGGCAGCTACCATCCTGGCGCGGCTGCGGTTCGGCACGCTCGGCGGCCTGCCTTGGGGGCCGGGGAGGGCGTAGGGCCTCGACACCCTTCGGCACGGCGGGCCGCCGCGGAAGACCTGACCGGGGCGCGCGAGCTAGAATTGAGGCCCGCTCGGAGGTCCCCCATGATCCGCGGTGCCCATCTGCTGCTCTACTCCAAGAAGCCGGAGCGGGTCCGGGCGTTCCTCCGCGATGTCGTCGGGCTCGAAGGCGTGGACGCTGGCGAGGGGTGGCTGATCTTCGGCTTGCCCCCGGCCGAAGTGGGCGTGCACCCGACGATGGAGGGAGCCGACCACGGCCGCGTCGAGCTGCACCTGATGTGCGACGACATCACCAAGACCGTCGCCACGCTCAAGCGCAAGGGCGTGCGCTTCACGACACCCGTCTCGGACCGGGGCTACGGGATCTGCACCGCGTTCCGGCTCCCGGACGGCACCGACATGGGGCTTTACCAACCGCGTCACCCCACCGCGATCCCGTGGCCCAAGGCGCCCAGGTCCAAGCTGGCGCGCCCCGCGAAGCGGCGCTCGACGGCTGCCGCCAAGAGGTAGCTCGCCGGGCCGCGGTGCCGTCCAGCCACGGCCCCAGCGACGCGCCGCGGCGGTGCTGCTGCGCCTTGGCCTGCCCCCGGGGCTCGGGCTGCCCTGGGAGCGCGGGCGGGCGTAGGGTCAGCGGGGCGCGCTCGCGGCCTCGAGCCTCTCCAGCGCCTTCCTAGCCGACTCGACCCAGTGCTTGGTCGAGGGGTCGTCGGAGCCGCCGAACTCCTCCACCACGGCGCGCAGCTCGGCGCGGGCCCCGGCCGCATCGACCGTCGCCAGGTAGGACGAGCCGGTGACGCGCAGGTAGGCCTGCTCCCCGCGAGCGGTCTCCGGCTGGCGCGCCAGGCCGAACAGCAGATCCGCGGCGCGCCGGTTGTCCTTGCGGGAGGACGCGGTGAAGGCGAGCTGGACGGTGGCCGTGTGCCCCTCGCGCGAGGCAGGGCCCGCGACCCGCAGCGCCTCCTCGAGCGCGCTCTCGGCCCTGTCGGCCTCGCCTAGGCGCAGCCAGGTGCCGCCCTGAATGGTCAGGACCTCGCCCCGGGCGGCGGGCTCGACGGACCGGGCCAGGTACACCCCGCACGCCTGGATTACCCGGTCGAAGCCCATGCGCCGCTCGTCGGCCGTGCGGTACGAGGCCGTAGAGAGCTTGCGGATGGCTTCGAAGAGCTCCGCGTCGGAGAGCTGCTCCAGCCCGCGGGCCTCGGCCGCCGCGTCTCGCGGCGGGGGCCCCAGGCCGGAGGCCCACGCCACCAGGGCCGCGTTGGTCGCCCGGGCCGCCGCCAGCGCTTCCTCCAGAGACTGGATCCGCTGCGCCAGATCGGAGGCCCCCTCCACCTCCGCGCCCTCCTTGCGGCCCGCCAGCGACGGCGAGGACGGAGCGTCCGCCTCCGGGGGACGGCGCGACGGGGAGCCGGGGGCCGACTCGAGCGCCTCGAGCCGGGCCGCGAGCGCGCCAAGACCGGGGTCGGGGCGCCCTTCCCGGGCGAGGCCCGGAAGCTGCGCGCCCAGGTAGCCCGCGCCCAGGGCCAGCGTGGCCGCCGCCAGGATCGTGGTCTTACCAGTCATGATCGTTCCTCCCGCGATGCCCGTGCCTAGAGCACCGACCGCTCCCCCCCCGACCCCGGCCGGCTCAGGCAGCACGCCCAACGGCGCGAGCGCCGCCAGCCAGCCCGGGTCGCTCCCGCCCCCCGACAGCCCGTCGCGCAGGCTCGCCAGCGCGCGCCGAAGGCGCGTGCGCACCGTCTCCACCGGGACGTCCATGCCGCGGCCGATCTCCCGCGGCGGGACCCCGTCGAAGTAGCGCATGAGGACGGTCGTGCGGTAGGGCTCGCCCAGCTCCAAGACCGCGACGACGAGCCGCTTGTGGATCTCGGCCTCGGCCACGACGGCCCCGGCCGAGCGCACCGGCTCCGGCCGTGCGCCCCGTTCCTCGTACACCCGGCGTCGGCCGGCAGCACGCAAGGCGTTGGACGCTCGGCCCCGGACCACGCGGCTCAGCCAGCCGCGCAGCGCCCCCTCCCGCCGGGGCGGCCGGCGCAGCGCCGCCAGCCACGTCTCCTGCTCCAGGTCATCCACGCTCGCCTCGTCCCGGACGAAAGACCCGGCGAGCCGACGGACCCAGGCGCGGTGCTCCAGGAGCTTGGCCAGGGGGACGGCGGTGGGTTCGGGGGGCATGGGGGGCAGAAGGAAGTCCCCGGCCGACGCCGTTCCGGTTCGCCGTCCGGGGCAGGGCCTGCCGGAGTAGCCCGAGGGGGGCCACCACGTCCAGCCCGGAGCGCCGCCGAGGCCGCCGGCCGGGGGGACGCCCCCGGGCGCCCGTGGCCCCCCGGGGCGCGCCAGGCAGGCGCCCGCGGTGGGCAGACGTACCTAACAAGCAGGCCGGGGCCCGGAAACGGCGAAAAGCGCCCGGCGCCCGCACAAGTCACCCCCCTCCCCTAATCGGGGGCCAGCACCAAGGGGGGTCGATTTCCGCCCTCCAGCCTACCACGGGGTCCCCTCCATGTCGGCTTGTTAGGTACACCCCCTCCCAGCCACGTCCTGCCAGGGGGGTCGAAACTGGCGCCGTCTCCCTGCCGGGACACCCCCTCGCCCCTCCTCGCCCCCCCGGCCGACCAGCACCCGACGGTGCAGCACGGCTCCCTGGCATTCACGCAGGCCCACGCCGCTTACGATGCGGCCGTGAGGCCGCGCACGCGCTCTCCGAACCCCCAGGCCCTGCCCTGGTCAGGCATCACCATGCTGGTGCTGGCGACCGGGGCCGTGGCGTTCGGCGTGTGGTGCATCGAGTGGAACTCGGAGCAGGGGCGCCCACACCAGGGCTGGGTGCGCGGCATCTGGTCAATCGCGGGCGGGGCGTTCGCGGCTGTCGTTGGGGTCGCGCAGCTTCTCAAGGCGCAGAGGCTTCGGCGGAAGGCGGGCGAGGAGCGGGAGTAGCGCAGGGGACGGGGCGCGGCGGAGAGGTGCGGGCGTGGGGACTGCAACGCCACTCCTGACGAACCTGACGAACCTGACGGACTTCTGGGAACCCCTGACCGCGCGTGTGCGCGCACGCGCGCGCAGGGAGTGCCCCGAGGTCCATCAGTCTGTCAGTCCGTCAGCGACCGCATTTGCCGCGATGCAGGGGAGTGCGCGCTGATGCTGCGAAGTGCAACGAAGCGCATTGAGTACAGGATGATCCGGCCTGGCGGACTTTGGTCGAGTTCGTCAGGTCCGTCAGCGCATCGGCTCCCTCGGCACGTCCCGGCACGTACCTACACTGTGCTCAACCCCCGGAGCTAGCCCGCAGCGCCGGTTGTGGACGTAGCAGGGGCCTTCGACGGAGCCCGTCCCATGCTCGTAAGCGCACGCCGTTCGACCCCGCCCATCTCCGCGCCCGCGCACCAGTACAAGTTCGCCCCGTGGGAGCTGGCCTACTTGGAGCGCATGATCGACCCGGACATCATCGAGCTGAGGCCGCTTGGCGCGGCGCCCGAGGTGCACGACGGCCTGGTCATCACTCAGGACCTCTCTGGGCCCTGCGAGGGGCCTCACGCGTGGTGGCGCGAGCGAGAGCTGCGAGCGCGGATCTACCTTCGCCGTGTGTTCACGGGTGGATTCCCGCCTCATGGGGGCACGCGCCGTCGACGTGTTCATGTGCGCGCCGAGTACCTCGAGCCGCTGGCGCGCTTCGCCATCCTGCTGGCCGCCGTGGTCTGCTGGGAGAAGCGCGAGGACCCAGGAGCGGCCGACCTACGAGCCGCACTGCTCCGTAGGACTCGCCTGCTGACGAGGCGGCGGGAGCTCTCGGAGAGCCTGCGGGCGATCGCGGCCGACGTGGCAGCCGGGGCCCTGGCGGCGGGCGGGCCGGACTGTTCCGGGGTGCTCGAACGGCGATTGATCGCCGACGCCGGCATCGACTGGCTGGGTGCCGGGCTCAATGGGGGCGAGCTGACCGATCACGTCCAATGGGATCCTCAGTCCGCTCTGATCCGCAGCATCGAGGCGAACCTGAGGGCCGGGTTCACGGAGGTCCGGCTGCAGGACCGGGACGAGCACGCGCTCATCTACCACCTGACGCGGCAGGGCGATCCGGACTTCACCCAGGCCGAGTTGAAGAGCCTTGCCATGGACACGATCGCGCACCTTCCGGTAGGCGATTCGAGGCGCCAGCGCCTCGCCCTCGCGGTCCTCGGACTGGCCCTGCTCGCGCGCGAGCCCGCTGCCAAGTTCACGTGGCACACCTTGGATCCGCGCCACCTCGACACGATTGCGGATCTCGTGGACATGCCCGGCGAACTGCGCGACGCCGTGTTCGAGGCGCGCCGGTTCCCCACCTCCACCGACCTCCGTGCGCACCACCGCCGGTACTGGAGCGCAGCGGCAGCGGTGGAGCGGCAGGTTGCCGCCGGCAACCCCGCCGAGGCAGGCGAGGCACCGACCACCCCGGCCAGCCCGAAGGCGCCCCGGGGACAGCCCCAGGAAGAGCCCGCTCCCGGGTTCACCCTCGACTTCGACGATGACCGGCGCCACCTCCGGATCTCAGGCAGGCTTATCCCCTACGGTAGGGGGCGCCGCGGCGGCCAGATGACCAAGCATCACAAGGCCGTGCGGATCCTCGTGGACCTGGCCATGGAGAAGCGGCCTATGGAGCTTCCGGCAGACGTGCTTCGCGACCTTCGGGAGGGGCTCTCGAAGGCCACGGACGATGCCATGATGGTCGTGAGGGAGAGCGAGCACTACCGGCTCTCCTGCCCGATCGCCCTCTCCGACGGCGTTCGTCGGGCATTCTGTGCTGCTGAGCGCCGGCAGCGGCATCGGTAGCGGCTGCCAAACCGTCCCAATGGGCCGAAGTTTGGACCATTCGGACGTCCCATCCTGGCCTCCACAGGCCCACACAGCGTGGGCCTCGCCCCAGGAGGCCTACCGATGCGCGTCCCGCCCCCCGTTCCCGCCACCCTGCACGACGACCGCCCGCTGAAGTCCCTGCCCGGTGCGGCGGCGTTCCTCGGACTCGGGCTTCGCACGTTGAAGACCCTGATCTCGGCCGGAGTAATCCCCGTCTGCAGGATCTCCGCGCGCCGCGTCGCCATCCGTCCGTCTGACCTCGACGCCTACGTTCTCTCGCGTCGCAGCTGAGGCGG
Organism: uncultured Planctomycetales bacterium; assembly: GCA_964588235.1. Classification (GTDB taxonomy): domain Bacteria; phylum Planctomycetota; class PLA2; order PLA2; family JAEUHO01; genus CAZPOZ01. Next base: position 16,346 of record CAZPOZ010000006.1, on the reverse strand, counting down.
CCGAGATGGACTCCACGGACACAATGCTCGAGGCTGCGCTGGAGTACGTCCGGCGTGGGTGGGCGGTCCTGCCCGTGTGGTGGGTGAACGCCAACGGCTCATGCGGCTGCGGCAGCGCACACGAGGATCGGCCGCGCGACATTGGGAAGCACCCCGTTGGCCTGCTCGTGCCGCAAGGCGCAAAGGGCGCGACCAAGGACGAGCGCCTCGTCCGTGACTGGTGGAAGCAGTGCCCGGAAGCCGCCATCGGCGTTGCCACGGGCGCGCCCTCGGGCTTCGACGTCCTCGACGTGGACGGCGAAGCAGGCCGCGCGACCGTGGCCCTCTGGGAACGGCAGGGCCACGTCCTGCCTGAAACCGTTGAGCAGATCAGTGGGTCAGGCGGGCGACATGTCCTGCTCCGGCACACGCCTGGGCTGAAGAACTGGGTCGGGTTCGCACTAGGTGTGGACATCCGAACGACGGGCGGCTACATCGTCGTGGCGCCGAGCCCGCACCGCTCCGGTGGGCGCTATGCATGGGACGAGGCGCACCACCCGGACGAGGCAAGGCTCGCCGAATGCCCGTTGTGGCTGAAGTCCCAGCTCCCAACGGCCAAGGTGGCGGCGCCCCGAACCGCGCCGGCCGCGCTCGCCCCGCAGCCAACTCCCGTCGTCGAGCGTGCGCGCAAGTACCTCGCACAGATCGAGGGGGCCGTCTCTGGCAGTAGGGGGCACAGCCGCACGTTCCGTGCCGCCTGTGCCGTGGTCCGCGGCTTTGCACTTCCCTTGGAACAGGCGCTCCCGCTACTTCAGGAGTGGAACGAGCGCTGCATGCCACCGTGGAGCGAGAAGGAACTGCTCCACAAGTTGGATGGTGCTGTCCATGCGTCGGGTCCGGTGGGGAACCTCCTCGACGCGCCTGCGCCAACGTCCCTCTCGCGCAAGCGATCAAAGGCTTGTGCTCGACCGCGTCAGCCGAACGCTGCCCGCACGACCCGGCCAGATGGAGCCGCAGGAGGAACCACGATGCCCACGCAGCAACCTACAGTGCGCTGCTTCCAACGCGGCGACCACGCGGAGCTCGCGGATCACCTGCTGGACGACCTCAACGCTCGACGGGAGAGGCTCGTCCACGACGAGGCGAGGATTCACGTCTACTCGCCTGCAAGCGGCCTGTGGATCCCGCAGGACCCGCCGGCGCTCAGGGCTCGCGTGAAGGGTTTCGCAGGCGCGCCAGTGGCGCCGCAGGGCAAGCCGCTGAAGATCAAGCTACCGGACGCACAGGGCGCGGTCGCGTTAGCGGGCGATGTGGTACACCGCGCCGGCTTCTTCGGGGACGCACCTGCTGGGGTGGCCTTCGAGGACGGCTTCGTAGCCATCGTCGGACGGGAACTGCCCCTGGTGCGGCACGCGGCGGAGAACCGCGCACGCTGGGCCTATCCGTTCAACTTGGCCTCAGGCTCAGCCTGCCCCCAGTTTCTGGGATTCCTTGCCGAGACGTTCCACGGGGAACCCGACCAGGCCGAACGCATCGCGTGCATTCAAGAGTTCGCTGGTGCGTGCATTCTCGGTATTGCGCCGCGCTATCAGAAGGCGCTGACGGCGATTGGTGAGGGTTCAAACGGCAAGAGCGTCCTCCTGACGGTGCTGGAGCGGAGTGCCCCGCCAGGAACAGTCGTCTCCCTGGCACCACAAACCTGGGGCAACGAGTATCGATTGGCGATGCTTGCGGGTAAACGACTCAACATCGTGAACGAGTTGCCAGAGGTCGAGCTCTTCGACACGGAGGTCGTCAAGTGCGTGATCAGTGGCGACCCCACGACCGCGCGTCACATCCGTGAAGCCCCGTTCCGCTTCCGACCGTGCGCGGGCCACATCTTCTCCGCAAACTCGCTGTTCAAGACCGCCGACGCCACGCACGGTTACTGGCGGAGATTCATCGTGCTCACCTTCAACAACACAGTGGAGGAGGCTCGCCAGGAGGAGGGCTTGGCGCAGCGACTCGTGGATCAGGAAGGCCCCGCCATCGTCGTGTGGGCCGTTGAAGGAGCCAGGCGGCTGCTGGCTCAGGGCCGCTACACGATTCCCCCGAGCGCCACGAAGGCACTCGATGCGTGGCGTTCGGAAGCCGATCCGATCCGGCTGTTCGTGCGCGAGCGCCTCACGGCCATCAGCGGCGACCAGGTGGGGACGCGAGGGAGGCAGGCGCATGCCGAGTACCGCGCCTGGGCCAAGGAGAACGGCTACCCGACCATCGCGCAGAACAAGTTCGGTTCACGCCTACGTGCCATGGGCCTGCATCCGCGGCGCACCGACAGGGGGGCCCTCTACCCCTTCTCGATTGGAGGCGATGGCGCGTCGCTCTTCCCCGACGACGCCGACGAGCGGCGCGCAATCAAGGAGGAGTCGCGCTCATGAACCCGTCTCTACCGAGGACTGTCGAAGCGCTCGCGCTCCGAGCCGCGAAGGACGGCACGCGGCAAGCGGTGCCGCCGCGGATGCTACGCGACATCGTCGAGGCGCTGAGGGATCTCGAGTACGTCGGCCAGCACGGCGAGGCCTGGGCGCAGCGCGTTGCGCGCGAGGGGCGCGCCATGGCGCCCGTCCCGGAGAGAACGCGATCAGGCCGTACTACCTCGTCCTACACCGTGCCCGCCGAGGGCCATTCATGGCCCCGCCACGCGCGGAATTCGGCCTCAGAACAGCCTTGATAGGCGCGCGTGCCAGAGCGTGTATGCGCTCACGGCCTTGGGCGCAGTGCCCAGGCCGCAACGGAGCAAGCCGATGAGCCCGAAAGCGATGGAATCCACGAGAGCCTGTTTGGCGCGCGCCGCCCGGCGCAGCCAGGACGCGCGCCGAGCCCTGGCCGAGGAGATCGCGTTGAGCGGCAGCCTGGACCGCGCGCTGGGGGGCAGCCTGAAGCACGCGGTCGCAACGGAGGAGGTCGCGCGCGTCGCCGCCGACTTGCAGCACGCCCTGACCACCGAGGGGGTCGAGTCGCTCATGCGCTGGGTCGAACACGTGCGGGAGCGGGTCTTCGTCGGGAACTGGCTCGATCACAGCGCCTGCCCCTGGGCCCGGGCCGCGGGCGAGGCCAAGCAGACCGCGGTGCGCACCTTCTTCGGCGAGGTCGAGGCTGCCCTGCGCGTGGACGCCCGCGACGGCGCCAAGGCGGGTGCACGATGAGCACGCTCACGACGACCGGCGCCCGCTACGCGCTCGGGCTCGGCGCCAGCCGGCGGCTGCAGGCCTGCGCGAGCATGGAGGAGGCGAGCGCGCTCTACGAGGGGCTGCGCGACACCTCGGGACTCGGCGCGAGCCGCCTGCCAGAGGGCAGGATCTACGACCTGAGCGACTCGAAGCCGCAGTGGGTCGCGCACGTCTCCTACAACGGCCGGGTCTGGCAGGGGCGGCGCTGGAGCGAGGGTTCGGTGTGCCTCTTCGACCCCTACGGCCACGGCGGGAAGGTCGGTGTCTGATGAGCGCCCGCGACAACGACGACGCGCTGCGTGCGCGGATGGCTGCGCTGCTCCGCACGCCGGTCCCGGTGCTCCGCAAGCGCCTCGCTGGCCTGGGCAAGGACCCGGCCGGGCTGTCCAAGGACGAGCTGGTGAAGGCGCTGGCCACCGTCGGGGCGCCCCCCACGACGACGCCGACGAAGGCCGCCACGACCGCGAAGGCGTCCCGGACGCCCAGGGCCAAGCCGACCACCCGCGACCCACGGCTCTCGACACCGGGCACGGTGCTGGAGCGTGAGTACAAGGGCAGGGCCTACAAGGTCGAGGTGCTGGAGCGCGGCTTCCGCTACGACGGGAAGGAGTGGCGTTCGCTCACTGCGGTCGCGCTGGCGATCACGAAGTACAAGGCGATCAGCGGGCCGTTGTTCTGGGGCATCGCTAGGCCCTCGGCCCCGCGCAAGGCCACGAAGGGCTAGCCAGCCATGAGGGTCTACCACCCCAGCATCAAGGGCCGCGACGGCGTGAGGAAGCCGAGCCGGGTCTGGTGGGTCCAGTTCCACCTGCGCGGCCGGCTCTTCCGCCGCTCGCTGGGCACCCGCGACAAGGGCGTGGCGGAGCAGTTGGCCCGGCGTCTCCTCGACCGCGAGGAGCGCCGGGCCGCTGGTCTGCTCGACCCCGCCGAGGAGCAGCAGGGCAGGCCGCTCTCCGACCACCTGACAGACTTCGAGTCCACGCTCCGGTCCCGGGGCGCCAGCGAGGGCCACCTGCGCGACCGCATGGGGTGCCTCAGGGAGTTCGTCGCGGCGACGGGCGCGGCGTGGCTCAAGGACGTGGAGTCGGCCCGCGTGGCGCGCTGGCTCAGCGACCTGAAGGCCTCGGGGCTCGCGGCACGGTCCGTCAACCGGCGGCTCCAGGCCGTCAGGCAGTTCGCCCGGTGGTGCGTCGGGGCCCGGCGCATGGCCTACGACCCCCTGGTGGGGCTCAAGCCGCTCAACGAGGCCGCCGACCGCCGCCACGTCCGCCGCGCGCTCTCGCCCGACGAGCTCCAGCGCCTGCTCGACGCCGCCGAGCGCCGCCCCCTTGAGGAGGCCACCGCCTACCGCAAGCACCGGGGCGTCACGCCCGAGCAGCGGGTGCGGCTCGTCGCGCTCGGCCGCGTCCGCCGGCTCGTCTACGCCCTGGCCGCGGGGACGGGCCTGCGCCGGGGCGAGCTCCAGCGCCTCACCTGGGGCGACCTCGACCTCGAAAAGCGCCTGATCCGCATCCCGGCGGCGTCGAGCAAGTCGCGCAAGGATCAGAGCCTGCCGCTGCGGTCGGACCTCGCCGAGGCCCTCGCCGCCCACAGGCCCGACGACGCCGGCGCCAAGGACCGGGTCGTGCCCGCCGCCCAGTTCCCCAACCTCCGGACGCTCAAGCGCGACCTCGTCGCCGCGGGGCTGGCCAAGGCCGAGCGGGCCGCCGACGGCACCCTTGAGTTCGACCTGACCGACGAGTCGGGCCGGGCGCTCGACTTCCACTGCCTCCGCTACACCGCGATCACCGCCTGGGTCGCGTCCGGCGCCCACCCGCGGGTCGTCCAGGCCCTTGCTCGGCACGCAAAGATCGAGACCACCATGGCCGTCTATACTGACGTCACGCTGCTGGACCTGCGGGGGGCGGTGGAGGGGATCACGATCACACCGCTCAGGACGAGGGGGGCCGTGTAGCGGATGGCGTCGCGTGCTAGCCTCTCCGCATGCCGGGATGGGCCCAAGTAGCCGTTGAGCCTGGTGTGCCCTGGCCGGAGTCTGCGTGGACCATCACGTACGAGGGGCGCGATCTCGAACTCACGCCCGGCTCGACCGACACCTACCCCATGGTCAGCCTTCAACTTCGTCAGGACGAACTGCCCGAGCTTGGGATCGCACTCATCAGTCGGTTCTTGAGTGCGCTGTCGTGGATCGAGCGGCGCGGCGCCAGGATCGTGCATCGCAGCGCTGGCGGAGCTCGTATCACGTTCGGCGGCCACCGGAGGGGCGGGATCAGCGGCGGGTTCGACCCCGAGCACTTGCCGCAGCGCCTGTCTAGCCAACAGCGCCTAGCGCTTGCGCTGTACAGAGAGGCCCAGTCCACCGAGGAGGAGTTCTACGCCTTCCTGAGCTACTTCAAGATTATCAATATGCTTCATGCGGACGGACAAAGTCAGATGGATTGGATTCGCGCCAACGTGCATCGCGCCAGCGACCAAGGCGTACGCACGCGCGTGATGGAACTCCAGAGTGCAGGTACAGATGTCGGCGAGTACCTCTACGTGTCGTGCCGCTGTGCTGTCGCGCACGCGGCCACCGATCCGATTGCAGATCCTGACGCTCCTGGTGACGTGGAGCGCATTCGCAAGGACCTCTTTCTGATCCGTTCGCTGGCAGAAGTCATGATCGAACATGAGTTCGGGGTTCCGTCGCTAGGGACGATCTACCGTCAGCACCTGTACGAACTGGATGGCTTCCGCGCCATCCTAGGACATGCGCTCGTTGAGCGCATCAAGGCTGGCGAGGATGTACCCCTCGCGGTCTTCCCTACGTTCCCTCATATCAACATCAACATCCGCGGCCAGGCCGCCGATCGAACGCTGGCCGACCTCAATGTAGAGGTAGTCCAGTGTCGAAATGGCGTAGTGGGCCTCCAGTGCGCCCGAGGCGACGGCGCGTGCGTCGTTCCACTCGGACTTGATCTGAAGTCTGAGCGCCTCGTGTTCGATCCGCTTCGGGTGCGAGTTCTCGATGACAATACGTCGGGGGCGCCACTGCTCCAGGCGGCTGTCCTGAGAATCTGGCGGGATCTTCTTCACAACTGCGCAATAGAGGTCCGTACCGCTGACCTGGGATCGCGGCTCGGCCGGACTGACGGATTCCTGCCCATGAACATGGATGTGCGAGGCACGGTTGCCAACATCGATGGGCACCTTGCCGCGCTGGAGGCGGAAGCAGCGCACCGTGACAAGACAAGCGCGGGGCCCGGTCCTGGCGCAATCGTCAGCGCCCTACTCGCACTTGGGCGAAGTCTCGATCCAAGAGACCTCTTCCCCGCGGTGGTACCGGAAGCAGCGGCCTTCGCGTCAACGGACCCGTTCGCGTTCCTCATGGCCTCGTGCCTTGACCGAGGAGCCGTGTCCGAGGTGATCTGGACGGTGCCGTTCGATCTGCGATGTGCCCTAGGCGAACTCTCTCCGGTCAAACTGGCGAGCATGCGGGTGAGCGACCTGGATGCAGTGTTGCGGACCCTCTCTCGCAAGCCTCGCCACATCCACGATGCGCCGCGCACCATCATAGAACTATCCCAGATCATCGTGAACGAGTTTGCAGGCGAAGCGGCCCGAGTCTGGCAGGGGCGAAGAGCCTGGGAGATCCGGAACACCCTGCAGCGGATCCACGGAGTTGGCGCGGGGATCGCCCACATGACGGTACTCTTGATCGAGCGAGCATTCGGTGTGCGATTCGACGATGTGGACCGGCCGGGCATGGACATCAAGGGCGATGTGCACACCGCTCGCGTCCTGTTTCGACTTGCGCTCTCGAGCGCGGCAACACCCGAGGATGCAGTGGCAACGGCACGTCGGATCCGGCCGACATGCCCAGGAGAGTTGGACGCCCCGCTCTGGATCGTGGGGCGAAGGTGGTGCCGCCCGACTGCCCCTGATTGCCCCGCCTGCGCCCTGGGTGCGATCTGCGCACGCGTCGGGGTGTCCTAGCGGCGAGTCGCTTTCGGGAGTATTGTTCGGCACGTCCGGACCGCCCACGCGTTCGTGCGCCGGGCCGCAGCCGCACTAGGACCGTCCACCCGCGAGCCGGCCAGGCCCTCGCCCGGCACGCCAGGATCGAGGCGACCATGGCCATCTACACCGACGTCACACTGTTGGACCTAAGGGGGGCCGTGGAGGCCGCACCGCCGACAGCACAGTCTCCGACTCGTGCCGGCAGGTAGCTACGCTTGCCACTCCTCGGCCTCGTAGGTGCCCCTCCGACAGTTCTCACTTACGAACCTGGCGAGGTTCGCCACGCGCTCCGCGACGCTGGCACTCCAGCGACGGTTGGCCTCGGTCAGGCTCTCCGTCGTCACCGGGGGAACGATTGCAGGTACACCCAACTCGCGGAGCACGCCTTCTGGGAGTGGTGCCGTGCCGCGCCGTTGCCGATCTCGCCTCGCTGTGTCTGCAAGATCGCGCAGCTCAAGTAGGAACCCGGCAAGCTCCGAGAGTACATGGCTCGACGCGCCCGGCTTGGTCAGACGTCGCCCCCAATTGTAGGCAGCGCTCCACGCGGCCCGCAGAGACTCTGCGAGGTCCGTGTCGTTCGCGACGATTAGGCGAGCCCCCTGATCTTCATCCGCTTGAAATCCAGAACCGGCGAACGCCCGCTTCAGCGCCTCCGCCAAGCCAAGTTCAACCGGCCGATCTGGCGGCAGGCGAATCTCCTGGGCAAGGCAGAGTCGTGCCTCAACCAGCAGGTCGCGGAGTTGGAGTCCTGCATTCAGATCGGGTCCTGGATCAACAGATTGCCGTCGTGCCATGCAGCGCCAGAAGCCATTGAGGTCTTCGGCTTGCAGGAACGCACGTGCGAGTCCGGTCCACTCCTCGAAGCTCACGTTCACTCGCGCCTCGTACTCCGCTTCAGCACGTGCAGCATTGGTTGCGCGGGGCATCACCTCGGCAGCGAGCGTCGCAAGCAACGACCGAGTCTGCTCGCGGAAGATCGGCTGACAGTAACGGACAACCCTCCCCCTCAACACGGCTCGGCCAGCCTTCTTGCCGACCAGCACCTCGCGGTAGATGCGCTCGGCGGAAGGATCGACGAGGATGACTCGCAGGTTTCGGTTTCTGCGCGCCGAATCCCACACTGCGTAACAGAGGTCGTCGTCGCGGAAGGAGTAGCCGATCACGATAAGCGTCGTCACCAGTGAGGCCGTCTCCAGCAGTGTCCGAAGACGATGCAGGTTGAACACGAAGGGCGCATTAAATCCCGCCTTGGCGGCGGGATAGAGGAGCATTGGCTGGCACTTCTGCCCTGTGAAGACTCGGGACTCCACGCTCTCGGGCGGGCCCGCTGCGGGCAGGCTGAGGCTTCGGCGGTAGACTCCGTCCTCATCTACGACCCACAGGGCGGAGCCATGCAACTTGTGGAGTCGAACATCGATGCCCACCCGGTCAAACATGCTCTCGTCCCAGTGGAGCGCGAATCCATCCTCCCACCGAAGCCGCAGCTCCTCACACAGCACTTCTACGCAGGTGTCGTAGTTCGTAGTGAAGACATGCAGTGGTTCTCCATTCGTGACGAAGTAGCGCAGAGGCTCCAGGTAACTTACTGCTTCGGGCATGACCAGAACGGATTTGACAATGAAAGCTTCGAGGTCGCGCAGCAGCCGCTGCGCATCCTGCTCAGCGAGCTTGGCGTCCTGCCGGAGGGGGCGAGACGCGAGGAAGTCCTGCCCGGGTCTGGCCAACCGCTGGAGCACGTCGTACAGGAGCTCGACATCCAGGGCGCGGCCGCTCTCCGCAGCCCAGGCTTCTAACTCCGCCCAAAGCGGAAGGAGTACGCGACGCTCGCTCGGATCGAGTTGCGCTAGGAACTTGGAGGAGAACTCGAGAGTCGTGGGAACGCCGGCAGGCTTGGAGGCGCCGGCGCCAAGCAAGAAGACGGTCCGATGGGTCGGGCTCGAGGTTTCAGCCGGCATTCAACTACCCTCAGGCGCTGGGCACCGCAGGCTAGCCGAGGGGCCCCAGGGCCTTCCGACCAAGATGGCCAAGCCGCCCCCAGTGCGCCCGCCCAACCATGCTGGAAACACGCCTAGAAGGGGCGCACTTCCCTGCATCTTTCTGCACAACCCTGCACCCTGGCCTCTGGCCAGCCCCCGCGCCCCCTCGGCGCCCCCAGGGCCACGACTGGCCCCCGGAGGCCATTTCTAGCCCTCCCCGGGCAGGGGAGATTGGCGGGAGTGACGGGGCTCGAACCCGCGACCTCCGGCTTGACAGGCCGGCGCTCTAAACCAACTGAGCTACACCCCCGCGGGTGCAGAGGGAGGAGGGTAGCCGACCCGTCCCCAAGGTCAACCGCCGCCACCGCTGCAGCCCGCGGTCCGGGCCCGGCCCGAGCGCCCGACCCTCCCCACCGTCCCGCGCCCACGCCAGCCGGCCCGCCCTCCAAGGCCCCGCAGTACCCTCCCGCCATGGGCTTCGGCGCGCGCCTCCTCGCCCGGACCGCCGCCCTCCAAGGGCTCGCCTGCTCCCGGCATGCCCCCGCCGACCCCGTCGGCCCTGCCCCGACCCCGACGCGGACGACCGCCCCGCCACCGCTCCCCCAGGGCTACTACGACCCGCCCCCCGGCCCCGCGCCCTCGCCCAGCGTCACGCCCCTCCCCGCGACCCGCGGCTGCCAGGCCGCCCGCTGGCGCCTGCCGGCCCGACCCCCCGCCGACCTGGCCTGGATCGCCCACGCCGACCAGCCCATCGACGTCACCCTCTGGCGCCCGCGCTCGGCCCCCGGGCCCCACCCCCTCGTGCTGCTGTCGCCCATCCTCGAGAGCGGCACCGCCCTCATGCCCCAGGTGGCCGCAGCCTTCACCGCCCGCGGCTTCGCCGCTGCGCTGGTCCACCGGAAGGACGTGCGCCTCGACACCGCCCGGCCCATCGAACAGGCCGAGGCCGAGATGCGCCTGCTCGTGCTCCGTGGCCGCCAAGCCCTCGATGCCCTGATCGCCCACGCCCCCATCGACCCCGACCGCCTGGCCACCTTCGGCATCAGCGCCGGAGGCATGGTCTCCGCCCTGCTCGCCGGCACCGAGCCACGCCTGCGCGCCCACGCCTGGGCCTTCGCCGGCGGCCCCATGGCCGACGTCATGATCGACACCGTCGAGCCGCGCTTCCGCGGCTACCGCCTCCGGCTCGAGCGCGCCGGCGGCTGGACCCGCGAACAGCTGCGCGCGCGCCTGCGCGCCACCCTGCTCACCGACCCCGTTCACCTGGCGCCCCGCGTCGCGCGCGACGACGTGCTGCTGTTCCTCGCCCGCCTGGACACCAGCGTGCGCGTGCGCCACGGCTACGCGCTGCATGCCGCCCTGGGCCGGCCCGCGCTGCGCCTGCTGCCCTTCGGACACCGCGCCTCGTTCCTGTTCCTGCCCTACGTGCTCGCGGAGAGCGCCGCGTTCCTCAGCGCCCGGCTCGGCCCCCGCGCCGACGCCGCCCCCGTGCGCTCCACGGGGTCGTCCGCCCCGCTCAGCCCTTCGTGACGGGACGCGTCTTGCGCGTGAGGAAGAGCAGCGCGAAGCAGGTGTCGGCCGGGGTCAGGTAGGCCGGCCGCGAGCCGCGCGAGCCCTCCGCGTCGGCCCACGAGCCGTCGGCCCGCTGCGCACCCAGCAGCCACGCGGCGCCCTCCGCGTACCACGCCCGCTTGCCCACCTTCTCCACGTTGAGCACCCGCGCCGCCCGCTCCAGCGAGTAGAGGTGGTAGTACTGCCAAGGCGAGAGCCCGATGATGCTGCTCTGGTCGATGCCGACGTTCGTGCTCACGTCCAGCCGCTTCTCCAGCCACGCCAGCGCCCGCTTCACCCCGGGATCCGCCGCCGGGCTCGAGCCGCCCAGCGCCGAGAGGCAGATCGCCAGGCTGCACAGCCCCGCACAGGTGAGCGAAGCGTACGAGACGCCGTCCTGCTCGCCCTGCACGACGTAGCCGAAGCCGCCGTCCTCGCGCTGGAACGCCCGCAGGTACGCGAGCGCCCCCTGCCAGGTCTCCTTGGGCAGCACGATCCCCGCTTCGCGGCAGGCGCGCAGGCCCAGGATCGCCAGCTGCGTGTTGCTGAAGTCGCCCCTCAGCTCGCCCGCCGTCGTCTGGCTCGAGCGCCGCACGATCACGTACGGCGCGCGCGCAGGCTTGGCGCCCGGCTTGGCCCCGGGCTTGCCGCCCTCCTCCTTGGGCGCCTCCGGCTGCGGCGGGGGCTCCACGAGCACGCCCGGGACCGGCGCGCCCAGCCCCTCGCCCGCGCCCGGGTAGCCCCACTCGCCCCCGGGCAGCTGCGTATCGACCAGCCACTGCGCGCAGTGGGCGATGCGCCGCTCGTACAGGCGCGGGTTCACCTCCTGGAGCGCCATCGCCTGCAACGCCGCCCGGTACGTGAACCGCGGCGCGGTCGCCTCGAGCAACGCCAGCCCTTCGGCGAAGACCTTGTCCTTCAGGTTCGCGCCACAGTGCGCCAGCGTCAGCACGACCAGCTCGGGCAGGTCGTGGAAGGTCTCGTCCCGGAACCCCCCGGCGTGCGCCTGGCGCAGCCAGGCCGCGCCGCGATCGATCGCCGCCGACACCTCCGCCGGCTTGGGCTCCTCGCCCCCCGCGCGCGCCGCCCGGGGCCCTGCGCCCAGGCCGAGCGCCGCCACCATCGCCAACGCCAGCCCGCCGATGCGACGCATGCGACCTCCGGGATCACGCCCTCGACAGGCTAGCAGCCCCCCGACGACCCCGTGGAGCCTCCGCGCCCGGGGGGGGTGCGAGGCGCAAGCTCGAGGCGGGATCGTGCGCCGCGCTGGGCTGGGGGCGCTCGGGCCCCCGTCTCCTCCTCGCGTAGCCCGGCTACGCGTCGTCGTCGCCGGCGGCCCTCCGCTCCCCATCCAGCGCGTCGGTGGCAAGGCGCGCCCCCCGGAAGCTCGCGGCGCAGGGCTCCGGCGACCCCACCCTCCCGCCTCGAACTCCGGACCGGCGGAACCAGCAGCCCCCGACGACCCCGTGGAGCCTCCGCACGAGACGGGCCTCAGCCCCCCTCCGCCGGCGAACGCGCAGCCTCCAGCGCCGCGCGCAGGTCGGCCTCCGACTGCTCCCCCATCAGGCGCCGGCGGCCGATGTCCAGCGTGGGCAGCCCGCGCAGCCCCGCGGCCAGGAAGAGCTCGCGGTCCTTCAGGAGCCGGGGCGGGGGCGTGGGATCCTGGAGCGCGCGCTGCAGCGCGGCCACGTCCAGGCCCGCGCGACGCGCGGCCGCGTGGATCTCCCGCGGGTCCTCGCGTGGCGCCGCCAGCAGCTCCTCGAACAGCGCGTCCTCGCGCCCCACGGTGCCCGCGTAGACGCAGGCCCGGGCCCACAGCGGCGGCGCGTCGCCCGCCCAGGTGTACACGCGGCGCACGCGCACGGGGATGCCGCTCGAGGCGCGCGCCCGCGCCAGGTTGCGGTGCGTCACGCGGCAGTGCGCGCAGAAGGCGTTCAAGTACTCGACCACCAGCACCGCCGTCGGCGCGCCGGTCGGCGGCTCGGCCGTGGGCCGGGGGGCCGCAGCTCCCCCGGCCGGTCCGCCGGAAGGCGCCGGAGCCGCGGGGGGCGCCGCCGGCGGCCGGGCGGCGGGGGCCGGGCCCGGCAGGGGCGCCGGACGCGGCTCCTCGCGGGGTCGCGGCGCCGTCGGCGGGGCCGCAGGGGCAGCCGGGGGAGGCGGCAGCGCCTCCGACCCGCCGGGCCCGGTCCGGGGGCCGGGAGCCGGGTCCCACGGGGCCTGGGGCGGCGACTCCACGGGGTCGGCCCAGGCGACCTCGTCCTCGAACAGGCCGGGGGTGGGCACGTGCTCCACCCAGCCCGTGCGCGGCGCCCGCGGCCAGGCGAAGGGGCCCACGACCGCCAGCACCGCGCCCAGGGTCCAGGCGACGCGCGAGGCGGCCGACTCGCCGGCCAGCCGCCGGCCCGAGCGGCGGCGCGGCAGCGCCCCCCAGGTGAGCGTCAGCAGCCCCGCCATCAGCCCCGCACCGTCGGCCACGAGGCACAGCGGGCAGAAGGTGCCGATGGCCAGGGCCTGGTAGGCGAACAGCCCCGCGCCGGAGAGCGCGGCCACGAACCCGGCCGGCTTGAGCAGACGGCGCGCCCACTCGATGGGCAGCAGCGTGAGCAGGAACAGCCCCCCGAAGGCCGCCATGCCCAGGACGGAGGTCGGCACCCCGCCCACCTTCGCCAGCGGGCTCTCACGGACGCGCTCGCACGACTCGGCCAGCGAGCAGAAGGCCCGCTCGGGGTGCAGCGTGTCGTAGGTCAGCAGCGTGCTGACGCACAGCGCCGCCATGGCCGTCAGGCGCAGCGAGACCAGGCGCTTGGCGTCGACCATGCCTTGGGGCGGACCTCCGCAGGATCATCGGCGGGAACCGCCCGGCACGTTAGCCCACAACGCCCCCAGGATAGGCGAGGCGAAGCAGGTGCGTCGCGCTCGAGCCGGGCGCTCAGACCCGCATCGGCTCGTTGCGTAGGCTGGCGCGTGCCAGCGCCGCCGCAAGCGGCGGCGGGGGCGCCCTCCCCGCTGCGGGCCTTCCACGGCGCCCCGCTTGCGGGGCGCGTTGGAGGAGGGCCCTCCAGCGCCCCGGCGTGCCCCAGTCCAGCCTCCAGAGGGCGAAGCAGGACACTACCCGGCCGTTCCGGACGAGGCCGGCCCGCCCGGCACGGGCTACCCTGCCCCCCCATGCGTGCCGTGACGCTGCGCCTGAGCCTGACCGCCAGCCTGCTGCTGCTCGTCGGGCTGCTCTCGGCGGCCATCCTCGTGGTGACCGTGCTGGCCAGCCGGCGCATCGCCGACGACCTCTCGGCCCGCTACCTGGGCGAGACGGAGCGCTCCGTGGAGGAGCAGCTGCGCGGGTTCTTCGCCCCCGTGGTGGACGCCGTCGGCTACGCCCGCTCCTGGTCGGGCCGCGGCGTGATCGACCCCAGGGACCACGACGCCAGCGTGGCCGTGCTGCTGCCCTTCCTGCGGGCGCACCCGCAGGTGTCCTCGATCGCCACCGGCGACGAGGGCGGCCTGTCGTGGCGCCTGGGTGCCGAGGGCGACGGCTACCTCGAGCGCGTCGTGACCGCCGCCGACCCCGCCGCCCCGGCGCGCTTCCGCGTCTTCGCGCCCGACGGGCGCCTGCTGCGCTCGTACGAGGAGCCCAACAAGTTCGACCCGCGCACGCGCCCCTGGTACGCCGACGCCCGGCGCGAGCTCGAGCGCGCGGGCAGCGCCGCGGCCGCCTCGACCGTGTGGAGCCCGCCGTTCCTGCTGAACACCAGCAAGCTGCCGGGGATCGCGGCCGCCGTGCCCTTCGCCGACGCCACGGGGGGCGTCTACATGGTCACGTTCAACGTGATGCTCGAGAAGGTCAGCGCGTTCACGTCCGCCCTCAGGCCCACGCCCCACGGCAGCGCGATGGTGCTCTCCGAGGCCGGCGACGTGGTGGGCTTCCCGGCCACGGAGGCCTTCGCCCGCAGCGAGGCCCGCATCGAGCTGATCAAGTCGCTCAACCCGCCGCCGCCGCCCGGCGCCAAGGCGCGGGAGGAGCGCCTGCCGCGCCCCGAGGAGCTGCGCTCGCCCCTGCTCGCCGCCGTCGCCGCCCCGTTCCGCGAGGGGGTGCCCTCTGGCGCGCGCTCCACGCGGTCGCTCGAGGTGGGCGGCGAGACCTGGAGGCTGGCCTTCCGGCCCTTCCCCCTGGGCCCGGGCCTGAGGCTGTGGACCGTGGTGATGATCCCCGAGGACGACTTCCTCTCGGAGGTGCGCGCGCAGCGCCGCCAGGTGCTCGTGGTCTCCGGCGCGGCGCTGCTGCTGGCGGTGCTGCTGGCGCTGCTGCTGGCCAAGGCCTACGCGCGCCCCCTGCGGCAGCTGGCCGCCGAGAGCGACCGCATCACCACCCTGGACCTGGCGGGAGGCGCGCCGGTCACGTCGCACCTGGTCGAGGTGCAGCGGTTGGCCGACGCGCAGGAGCGCATGCGCGGGGCGCTCGACTCGTTCGCGCGCTACGTGCCCACGCCCGTCGTGCGCGAGCTGCTGCGGCAGGGCGAGGCCGCGCGCCTGGGCGGGCAGGTGCGCACGATCACGGTCATGTTCTCGGACGTGCGCGACTTCACCACGATCGCCGAGCGGCTGTCGGCCGACGCGCTCACGCGCCACCTGGCCGAGTACTTCGAGCGCCTGATGGACGTCGTGGCCGAGCACGGCGGCGCCGTCGACAAGATGATCGGCGACGCGATCATGTCGCTGTGGGGCGCGCCGGCGCCCCTGGAGGACCACGCGGCCCGCGCGGTGCGCGCCGCGCTCGCCAGCCGCGACTGGCTGGCCGGCTTCGAGCGGCGCTGCGCCGCCGAGGGCCGGCCGGCGCTGCGGACCGGCTTCGGGCTGGCCACCGGCGAGGCCTTCGTGGGCAACGTGGGCGCGCCGGCCCGGCTCAACTACACGGCGCTGGGCGACCGGGTCAACCTGGCGAGCCGGCTGGAGGGCGCCTCCAAGCTCTACGGGGCGCAGATCGTCTGCGACGAGGCCACGAAGGCGGCGGCGGGCCCGGGCCTGCTCTGGCGCACGCTCGACCTGCTGGCCGTGAAGGGCAAGCACGAGCCGGTGCGCATCTTCGAGCCTCTGGGCGTCGCCGACGCGCTGCCCAGCGCCGAGCGGGGCTTCGCCGAGGTCTGGGAGAGCGCCTTCGCCTCGTACCGGGAGCGCCGCTTCGGCGAGGCCCTGGCCGAGCTCGCCTTCCTGCGCCGCGAGCGCCCCGACGACGCCGGCGTGCGGCGCCTGATCGACCTGTGCGAGCGCTTCCGGGCCGAGCCGCCGCCGGCTGGCTGGGACGGGGTGGCGCGCCTCTCCACGAAGTAGGCCCCCCTCCCGCCGACCGTGAGGAGCCGCCGGGCCGGCGGAACGCTCCGGGGCGCGGCTCGAGCGCTATGCTGCGCGCCACCCGCGCCGGAGCCGCCCATGACCGCCCCCGCGTCCGTCCCCGCGCCGACCGCGTCGCCGCCCGAGATCTCGGGCCGCGTGGCCCTGGTGACGGGGGCCGGCAACGGCATCGGTCGCGCCGTCGCGCTGCGCCTGGCCTCGCTGGGCGCGCCCGTGGCGCTCACGGGCCGGCGCCCCGAGCCGCTGGCCGCGGTGGCCGCCGAGGTCGAGGCGGCCGGCGGTCGCG